>JAHHJO010000110.1:0-2389 GCA_018680275.1 Bacteroidia bacterium | reverse complement strand
GTGTAAGATAAAAGCGGTGATATCCTCAAAAGGTGTCAAATCCCTTACCCCGGTTTCATTTCCTTCCCTGATATCAATTGATGGATTGACGGCATAGATATGGTAGTTTTCATCGCCACCTTTGTCCTGGACATATAATATATACCTGGAGTCCCTACTCCAGAAATATGAGCGTATAGGTCTCTTTTGATCATTGGTCACAGGGTAGGCATCATCAAATGGCTCTTCTTTTCTTTTAACCCAGAGATTCATTGTGCCATTCAATGGCTTGATAAATGAAATATACTGACCATCCGGACTTATCTGTGCACCTGAAATCTCGGGATTACCAAAAAAGATGTTCCTGTCAATGATGGGATTAAGGTATTCTGTCATGATTATAAGGGGATTTTCAAGTATTATTATTTGGAGGATTTTTCCGGGAGTATTCCAATAACTTTGATTCTCTCAGGTATATGTAATATGCATGTGTCTTTGCAAGAACAAGACCATAAAAACCATCAAGGAACCCAAGTCTCAGAAAATATTCTACAATAAATTTCCAGACTGGTTTGACCAGGATCCTGAAATAATTGGATTTCTTTCCCAACTTGTTCCTGTGCATTGCAGCAATGGTACTGTGTTTGTTGATTGTGACCATGCGATCATGGATATCTTCATTGCAATGATGCATCAAAAGACCTTTTAACCTTGCTGTTTTTTTACCTGTCTTTACTAATATTTTATCATGTGGTGGATTACCTCCACATTGAATAGCATTTCTGTTAAACAGCCTGATGATGCGATGAGGAAACCAGGACCCGTGTTTTATCCAAACCTGGTTTATGGATGACATACGGTTCAGGTAATAGGCATCTGCCTGGACATTATTCTTTAGATCTTTTATTTCGCTGATCAATTCATCGGATAAGAATTCATCTGCATCCAGGGCCAATACCAGGTCGTGGCTTGCATGTGAGATTGATAATTCCCTTTGTTTGATATATCCCAGGAATTCACTGTAGTAGATTTTAGCACCTGCATTCTTTGCCAGTTCAACGGTATGATCGGTGGAATGGGAATCGAGCAAAACAATCTCGTCACTGATATCCTTTACAGATTGAATACAGCGCATAATTTTGGCTTCTTCATTAAAGGTCATTATGACTGTCGAAAGCTTCATGGCAAAGACGATTCTGTGGATTCCCTGTTTTTCATCGAAAATAACAAGATGAAGATATAAACTGCAACGCCGATTTGAGATTCGATTGTATGCTCAACCATAAAAGAAGCAAAAAAGAGCATTTGACCTGCGAATATTAATATATCGCCATATCCTTTTTTATAAAACAATGGTAAAACCGTAAATAGGATGAACAGAAACATTGCTGGTATGCCTGTCGCAGTGGATGTCAGAATGTATTGATTGTGGGGAAGTAATTCCAGGTCGGTCAGATCAGGGTAATGCTCTTTTAAAAACTCATTCGTTTCATCCATCAGATCGCCGATACCTACTCCGGTTATCGGATTTTCTTTGGTCAACTCAATTCCCGCGATGATGCTTCCTAGTCTACGGGAGTCAGATAGTTCTCGTATGTTTTCATTTTTCTTAAATAACTCAATACTGTATCGGGTATAGGCGATTTTATTTCTTATCGTAGGCACATAGCTTGATGCAAGGAGTAATGCGATCACAGCTCCTATGATCAACCCGACTGCAATTTCAGGTCTTCCTTTCATTTTTATGTAGAAAAACAACCAGCAAGCCAATACAATGTATAATGTTAACAGACCGCTACGTACTGCCAAAAGATGAGAATATCCTGTAAGAAAGAGTATGACCAATAGAAGCAAGGTTTTTTCTTTCGGGATTAGAGCTTTTAATGCATTTAATATTAGATAGATGCAAAATAATACTGAAATGGAGATGAGTATACTGTACCGTACATGATGAATCGGTGTTGGAATAATTTGTCCCTTTTTATAAATCTCTATAAAATGCTCTATGTCCGTTAAAAACATAAGTGTCGACCAGATGGCAGAGCTCAACATGATACCGATGAATAAAAACATCAGTCTCTTCATGATCAGCTTATCAATTTTAGGCGAGGCAAAGAATGCAAATGGCAGAAAAAGGAATGGTAGTTTGATACGCATTCTGTTCAGAAAGTAGTCTGTGTTTTCAGACCAAAGGCCGGAAATAAGAAAAATAAGGAAGATTCCAGTGACGGCTAAATAGTATTTGTTATTTAAAAAACGACCAAATTTTACCTTCAGATTACCGTCCCATAAGGCACCCACAAGGAAAAAGATCATACCCAGACTGATCATAAACCTGGAATAAAGCAATCCGATACTTAATACCAGGAATGCAAACTGGAATATATAGACCGACTGATTTTGCCTGGTA
>JAHHJO010000051.1:0-13889 GCA_018680275.1 Bacteroidia bacterium | reverse complement strand
GACAAGAACGTTCCAAAGAATGGTAACTCCTGCGACAGTCCAGGAAAGAGAAGTACCCGCTGAATTTACGACACGTACTTTCAAGAAAGTTTCGTCTAATGCAACATCTACTGCAAATGAAATTGCTGCCGTATATGTGAACAGAAACTTCCAGAAATTAGCTTCAGATGCTACATTTGAAAATGTAGAAACTCCAGCAGAATACACGACAAGGACTTTCCAGAAATTAGCTTATGACGCCACATTTGATGTTGTAACTGGTGGAACATCCATGGTTCTGGAAAATATATTTTTCGAAACAGGTTCTTCAGTTCTGAAGCAATCTTCATATACCGAGATCGAAAGATTGGCAGAAATGCTGAAGAGTAAATCTGATCTTGAAGTAGCTCTAGTTGGCCATACTGACAGCCAGGGTTCAGAATCCAGCAACCAGGTTTTATCTCAAAACAGAGCCAAAGCTGTTTACGATGCATTGGTTGACAGGGGTATTGATGCTTCCAGGATGAGATATGAAGGTCAAGGTGAATCAAGCCCAAGAGCAACAAATGCTACAGCTGATGGAAGAAGACAAAACAGGAGAACTGAGTTGTTAACATATGGTGATACTGGTGAATCCATGACTATCCATGCATACCAGGCTTTAGCTACTGATGCGACTACTGAAAGTATTGCAAGACCAGCTCAGACTGCAACAAGAACTTTCCAGACGTTGGCTACAGATGCAACTACTGAAGCAATTGACAGTCCTGCTGAATATACAACAAGAACTTTCCAGAAATTGGCTGCTGATGCAAATTTCGAGCAAATGGACAATCCTGCTGAATATACAACAAGAACTTTCCAGAAATTAGCTGCAGATGCAAATACACAAACTGTTGAAATACCTGCTCAATATAAAACTGTTACAAAGAGACAGTTGGTTAAAGCCGGTGGATTTACAGAGTGGAGAGAAGTAGTTTGTGATGCTGATATCACAAGCGAATTGGTAAGAAGTGTACAGAGTGCATTGATAGAAAGAGGATATAATGTAGGAAGTGCAGGTGCCGATAATGTTATGGGTGCTGCTACTAAATCAGCTCTTGTTAAATTCCAGAAAGACAACGGTCTACCTGTTGGTCAATTGGATTTCGAAACACTAAGAGCATTGGGCATTAAATAATTGTCCTTTTTCAACGAAATAATAGAAAGCCTTGCAGTAGATTAACTGCGAGGCTTTCTTATTTTTGTCAGGCAATTATTAAACAGGCAAATCTACCCATGAAAGATAAAGAGATCAAAGGGCTTATTAAGGATGAATTACAAAGACAGCGAGAAGGGCTGGAACTTATAGCATCAGAAAATTTTACCAGCCAGGATGTCCTGGAAGCTATTGGAAGCTGCCTGACCAATAAATATGCAGAAGGTTACCCGGGAAAAAGATATTATGGTGGCTGTCATATTATCGACCAGGTCGAAAACCTCGCTATAGAGCGATTAAAGACTCTGTTTGGTGCAGAATTCGCCAATGTACAACCTCATTCAGGAGCGCAGGCCAATGCAGCTGTTTTCCTTGCTACCCTGAAGCCCGGAGACACTATTTTGGGATTTGATCTTTCCCATGGAGGCCACCTGTCACATGGTTCTCCCGTCAATTTTTCTGGAAAGGTTTATAACCCTGTTTTTTACGGCGTTGAAAAAGAGAGCGGTGTTATAAATATGGACAATGTCCGTGCGCTTGCAGAATTGCATAAACCTAAATTAATCATATGCGGGGCATCAGCCTATTCAAGGGATTGGGATTATGAAGGTTTCAGGAATATTGCCGATTCTATCGGTGCATTACTGCTTGCTGATATCGCTCACCCTGCCGGACTAATTGCTGCCGGACTGCTTAACGACCCTGTGCCTCATTGTCATATCATTACTTCAACCACGCATAAGACCCTGAGAGGTCCACGCGGCGGAATTATCATGATGGGCAAGGATTTTGACAATCCATGGGGAAGAACAACCAGGAAAGGAAATACAATCAAAATGTCATCGATACTTAACTCGGGTGTATTCCCGGGTATGCAAGGCGGACCACTTGAACATGTCATTGCAGCCAAAGCCGTTTCCTTCAGGGAAGCTCTGGATCCGTCTTTCAAGGTTTACTCTCAACAGGTCATCGATAACGCCCAGGCAATGGCGAAGTCATTTATCGACAAGGGCTATGATATAATCTCCGGAGGGACGGATAACCATATGATGCTCATAGACCTGCGAAACAAGAATCTTACCGGGAAAGATGCTGAAAATGCACTTGTAAGCGCAGATATCACTGTCAACAAGAATATGGTTCCATTTGATGACAAAAGTCCGTTTGTGACATCAGGGATCAGAATTGGTACCGCAGCTGTTACAACGCGGGGATTGAAAGAAAAAGATTGTGAACTTGCCGTAGAATGGATTGACGAGATTTTATCTCATCCAGATGATCAGAAAAGGATCTCAGATATGAAATCAAGGGTCAATGAATACATGGAAAAATTCGAACTTTATTAATGGTTTGACCGGCTGAAAAAAAAACCTGTTTATTAAGCCACTTTCAATTTCGCAATTGCTGTTCCTTTTAATTGCTCTTTGGCATAACTGCGATCAACTACAAATTCCTTAACATCTTTCCGTGATGGTAATTCAAACATGGCGTCTGTAAGGATTGCTTCAAGAATTGACCTCAATCCCCTGGCTCCTAATTTATAATCCAATGCTTTTTCGGCTATAAAGTCGATCGCATCTTCCTGCATGATAAGTTTGATATCTTCAATGGAGAATATCTTCTCATATTGCTTGATCAAGGCATTTTTAGGTTCTGTAAGTATCCGTACAAGTGTTTCCTTATCGAGTGGATTCAGGTATGTCAATACAGGCATACGACCAATAAGCTCAGGTATCAATCCGTAGGATTTCAGATCCTGGTGAGACACATATTTCAACATATTGTCCTCATCGGTCAGATCTCTATCCTTTTTATTGTATCCAATAACCTGTGTATTCAGTCTGTTCGCTATCACTTTATTGATGCCATCAAATGCACCACCCATTATAAACAGGATATTAGATGTATTCACCTGGATCATTTTCTGTTCAGGATGTTTTCTGCCACCATATGGAGGCACATTGACTTCTGTCCCCTCAAGCATCTTAAGCAAGGCTTGCTGCACGCCTTCACCGGATACATCCCTGGTAATGGACGGGTTATCTCTTTTCCTTGCAATCTTATCTATCTCATCAATATAAACGATTCCCTTTTCAGCAGCTTCTACATTGTAATCAGCAGATTGAAGCAATCTGCTCAACATACTTTCCACATCTTCTCCGACATAACCTGCTTCTGTAAAGACCGTGGCATCAACGATAGCAAAAGGCACTTTCAGATACCTTGCGATTGTTTTGGCCAGTAATGTTTTACCGGTCCCGGTTTGGCCGACAAACAATATATTGGACTTTTCGATCTCTATATCGTCGGTTGTCTTCTGGTTCAGTCTTTTATAATGATTATAGACACTGACAGCCAGGTATTTCTTCCCTTCGTTCTGCCCTATCACGTATTGATCCAGGTAAAGTTTTATCTGTTCCGGTGTGACTCCTGCAGGCAGGTTGAAACTGAAATCACTTTTGGATTTCGATTTTTTATTATTACCCAGTTCCTCATTCACAATTTCATAAGCCTGTTCGACACAAGCTTCACAAATATGTCCTTCCACGCCTGCGATCAATAAGAGTGTGTCCCTTTTGTCTCTTCCACAAAAGGAACACTTCTGACCTTTATTTTTACTTGTTGCCAATGTTATGATTCTTTTTTGCGTGGATTATCTCTCGTTAATACTTCGTCTACCAAGCCATATTCCTGGGCTTCCATTGCAGTCATCCAGTTATCCCTGTCGCTATCCTTTTCTATATTTTCAAAACTCTGACCTGTGTTCAATGCCATAATATCATAAAGCTCTTTCCTGAGGTCTTTGATCAGGTTATAGGTGATCTCCATATCAGAAAACTGACCCTGCATACCACCACTAGGCTGATGTATCATGACACGGCTATGCTGCAAACAAGTCCTTTTCCCCTTTTTCCCTGAGCACAATAGTACGGCACCCATCGATGCAGCGAGGCCGGTACAGATTGTTGTCACATCGGGTGTAACATACTGCATGGTATCATAAATCCCAAGTCCCGAAACCACAGAACCGCCAGGACTGTTGATAAACAGCTGAATATCCCGTTTCGGATCGGTTGATTCCAGGAACAAAAGCTGTGCCTGTATCACATTTGCGACATAATCGTTGATAGGAACTCCCAAAAAGATTATTCTGTCCATCATCAACCTGGAAAAAACATCCATGCCTACGATATTCATTTGTCTTTCCTCTATGACCTGTGGCGTAAAGCCTGTAATATTAGGAAATGCATTGATCCTGTTGAGATGATGATCCACCGCCTCCGAATTCACATTGAGGTGGCGTGTCGCGTATTTCTTGAATTCATTTGTTAATGACATATGTTCTTTTTGCTTATTTAACAGATAAATCGGCTTTTTGATTTAATTCTTTGACAATATTATAAAAACCCTCCTTATCAATCTCCTGTTCTTCAATCTTTATTACCTCTCTAATAGCATCAAATAACTTGCCACTACTGATATTTTCAATGGCACTATTCAATTGCTCCCTGTTTTGCATCAATGAATAAACGGTGTTTTTCAATGAAGCTTCATCGATATACGGCGAATAATTTCTCACTGCATTAACGAAAAAATTAAATATCTCGTCCTCTTTCACCTCTACTTCAAATCTTTTAACGAGTTTTTTCTTGATGATCCGCCACTTCAGTTCTTTTTTAAAGGTATCAAACTGTTCATCTGTAATTTCAGAATCCCTGGTCAGCCATTTCCTTAAGAAACCTTCAGGAAGCTCCATTTCATTTTTATCCACCAAAGCCTGCATCACCTGCCTGTTTAAAAGGTTTACAGATTCATTTTTAAAATAATCCCCGATATATCCTTTGATCTTTTCCCGTGCTTCCTCTTCGGATTTCACTTCATCCTTACCAAAATACTTGTCAAAGAGGTCCTGGTCGAAAGCTGCTGGTTTGACACGAACGACATCAGCAATTTCGGCCCTGAACATATTACCCGGTCCTTCTGTTTCTTCATCTTCCTCCAGTTTCAGGAAGTGTTTCTTCACATATTCTTCGGTTACATTTTGCTCCAGTTGGAAAATATCTACATCCAGTGTATCTCCTTTCTTCTTTCCAAGGATCTTTTTTGAATATTCTTCACTTATCTTGTCGATATTGACGACTGCTTCCGATTCATGTCCCCCTTCCTTCAAATCATCGCCTTCCAGTTCCTTTATATCAAAATAGATGAGGTCTTCTCCAATAATGGCGTCATCGGTACTTTCCTGGACACCCATTCTTTTGCAAATATTCTCTACCTCTTCATTGATGATGGTATCATCAATTTCAATATTATGTTTTGGATAAACAGACTCATCGTCTATTCCCCTGACATCGAAAACCGGTTCAAGTCCCAGTTGAAATTCATAAATGTAATCCCCGGGGTCAAGATAATTGATGACAGGTAATTTGTCTTCATTCAAAAGGAGTGGTTCACCGATAATATTGAATTCATCACCGGTAATGATCTCGTTGATCTTATCTGAAAGGATTTTGGATACTGTTTCCTGCATGGTTGATGAACCATACATTTTCTGTATCATGCTTAATGGGGTCTTACCTTTACGGAATCCCTTCATGTGGGATTTCTGCTGATAAGAATTCATTTTGTTCTTATAGTCAGCAAGATAATCCTCTTTCTCAATGGTCAATTTTAATTCGGCATTGAGATCGTCAATTACTGTCTTCTCTACTTTCATTTTTGGATAATAATATTCAGCAAAAACTGAAAAGGCTTGAAAAAAGTGCGGGTGGAGGGACTCGAACCCCCACGCCGTGAAGCACTAGATCCTAAGTCTAGCATGTCTACCAATTTCATCACACCCGCGTTAAAGGACCGCAAAGATAAATGTTTTTAATAATCCTGCAATTACTTTACAAAATATGTATTTAATTATTACATTTAAATCTTCCAAAAGTACTGTATGCCAAGGGGTAAAGCGATAACAAAGCAAGAATATACCAAGATTGATAAAGAGTATCAGTCCCTGTTTAATATGGTTCGTTTCAAATGCAACGAAGAAGACGAAATCCATATTAAAAAGGCATATGATCTGATATTGGAAGCCCATAAGTTTCAACGCAGGAAATCAGGGGAACCATATGTTTTTCACCCAATCGAAGTTGCCAGGATCTGTTTCGAAGAGATCGGCCTAGGCCCGACTGCCGTTGTGGCTGCCCTGCTTCACGATGTTGTTGAGGATACTGAAACAACACTTGAAGATATACAGGAGATGTTTGGAGAAAAGATCACCAGGATAGTCGATGGACTTACCAAACTGGATGGTACCTATAATGTCGAAAATAAACAGGCAGAGAACTTCAAGAAAGTTCTGAGCTCACTGGTCTATGATGTAAGGGTAGCCCTCATCAAAATGGCGGACCGGATTCATAACCTGAGGACCATAGACTCCATGCCTAGGCATAAGCAGATGAAAATTGCTGCGGAAACAAGCTATATCTATGCGCCACTGGCCCACCGACTGGGTCTTTATAATGTTAAAACCGAGTTCAATGATATCTGTATGAAAATTACAGATACTGAAACATATACCGAGATTTCCAAAAAGTTGTTGGATACGGAAAGTAAACGAAGCCATTACATCAAGGAGTTTATCAAACCTCTCAATGACACACTGAATGACCTAGATGTGGATTACCGGGTTATTGGTCGCTCAAAAGCCATTTCTTCAATCTGGAATAAGATCCAGAAAAAACAGGTCCCCTTTGAACAGATCTATGACTTGTTTGCAGTAAGAATTATCGTCGATGTTCCAAAAGAGAAAGAAAAAAGTATTTGCTGGCAGATCTACTCTATTATTACCGACGTTTACAAGCCTATCCCGGAAAGACTGAAGGACTGGATTACTACACCAAAAAGTAATGGTTACGAGTCACTGCACACCACTGTTATCGGACCGAGAGGACGATATGTGGAAGTACAGATCCGTTCTGACAGAATGGACGATATTGCGGAAAGAGGATTTGCTGCTCACTGGAAATACAAGGGTGTCAAGGACTCCAATAATGTATATGATAAATGGTTGGATAATGTCAGGGCTGTATTGGATACGAATCATACTGATGCCCTTGAATTCCTTAATGATTTCAAATCAAACCTGTTTCAGAAAGAGGTATTTGTGTTTACACCGAACGGAGATATGCGTGTACTACCGGAAGGAGCGACAGCACTGGACTTTGCATTCGAAATTCATTCAGATGTCGGGTACCATGCCACTGCTATCAAGGTAAATAACAAATTGGTGCCGATGGGTCACAAACTTAAAAATGGTGATCAGATCCATGTCACGACCAATAAACATCAAAAACCGTCAGAGCATTGGTTGAAACTGACTGTTACAGGAAAAGCTAGGTCCAAGATTCGCTCTTCCATGAAAGAGGATAAGCGAAAAAAAGGAGAATTCGGCAAGGAGGCATTGATGCGTAAATTGAAAAACCAGAAACTGGGATTTGAAGAGAATATAGACTTTCTTGTCAAGTATTACGGTCTAAGCAACAGGCCTGACCTGTATTATGCACTGTCCATGGAACAGGTGAAAATGCCAGACTTCAAAACATTTGAAACCGAAGGTGGAAAAATTCTTGGTGAAATCCAGGAGAAAGAAGACGTTGGTACACAAGCTCCCTCTGATCTACCAACAAAAAAGAAATCCAGGGAAATTGCCCCTAAATCCAATATCCTCGTTGATGGCGAATCTGCGGACCAGTACGAATTCCATCTGGCAAAATGTTGTACCCCTGTCCAGGGAGATGATATTTTCGGCTACCTGACAACCGGTAATGGTCTTAAGATCCATCGTTCCAATTGCAAGAATGCAACACATTTACTGGCAAATTACAGTTACAGGGTATTAAAGGCTGAATGGGTGAACAAAGCTGCCAGTAACTTCATTGTGGATCTTTCTATCATCGGGGTGGACTCAGGTCCCGGGGTTATACAAGCCATCACAAGTGTTATATCAAGTAACCTGGGCATCAATATCAGGTCATTCAGTATCCAGGGAGAAGAAGGATACTTTGAAGGAAAAATCAGTCTCTTTGTCAAGAACAAAGACCAGATGACACGTGTTATTAATTCAATAAAGAAACTCGAAGGTATCAGCAATGTTACCAGGACCGATACAATAGTTTATGAGTGAAGAAAATAATACAGGTACGGAATTGATCAAGGAAGTTAAAGGTATCTTCACCAACTACCTTGAAAACAACAGTTTTCGCAAGACACCTGAACGCTATGCTATCCTGGAAGAGATATATTCCCGAAATGACCATTTTGATGCGGAAGCCTTGTATATCCATATGAAAAATCAAAATTACAGGGTGTCAAGAGCGACAGTATACAATACCCTGGAATTGCTGGATAACTGCGAACTGGTCACCAAACACCAGTTTGGCACCAACCTTACCCGCTATGAAAAATCCTACGGCTACAAGCAACATGATCACCTGATATGTATCGATTGCGGAAAAGTCCTGGAATTTTGTGATCCGAGAATTCAGAATATCAAGGATACCGTCGGTGACATCTTGAATTTTGATGTCAAATATCATTCACTGAACTTGTATGGGAAGTGTAAGGGGGGGTGTGAGAAGACGAAAAAATAAATATTAACGCTTAGCCGGTATGGGTGAATCATGCGGATCCTTGCTTGGAAAGCCGAGCTCCTTGTCAATTTCGTCCAATAATTCTTCGGAAAGAAAATGCTCAATCTGATCTGCCGCATCATGTACCTGGTCACTATCCAGTCCCATTTGCCTGACCTGGTAGGTTTCCCAGAGTCGATGTGCCCGAACCAATTGCTCTGCCCTGGCTTTACCTTCACTGGAAAGAACAACTTTCCCATTCACTGTTGAAATAAGCCGGCTTCTGGTCATCGTATTGATCACATGCCTGAGATGAGATATCTTCAACTGTAGCCTATCTGCAATTTCTGTAATCGCCATACCTGCATCAAGTGGTTTTTTGATCACCTGCCGCAAGACATCTTCCCTTTCTATCCGTTTTTTCTCGACCCTTCTTTGGGCATACCTGAACAATAAGCCTTTTTCAGGAGCCAGAACGACTGCTAGAAAATAAAACAATGTGGCTACAATAGTCATTGCAGGGCCAGGGGTGGTTTCGAATATAATAGAAAGGACCAAACCCAGGACTGCACTGACCACTCCAATCAGGCCTGATAAAACGATAACATGCTTCAACCTGTCAGATAGTAACAATGCTGTCGAAGCTGGCGTAATCAACATGGCAACAACCAGGATAACACCTACTGTCCTTAATGAGGCCACGATCGCAAATGATAACAACAACATCAGGAAATAATGAATGGCTTTGGCTGAAATACCCATCGTCTCTGCAATGGTCGGTTGAAAGGTTGTAATAAAAAGATACCTGTAGAAAAGAATAACGCTGAAGAGTGTGTAAATGGCTACACCTATTGTCAGGTAAATATCCTCATTCGAAATACCCAATACATTACCAAACAGGAAATCCTTCAGGTCAAGGTGTACCCCTTCGCTTTGGTTTAGCCATGATATTCCCATCACCCCTACTGCAAACATGGCTGTAAAGATGATACCAATGGCGGCATCATTCTTAGTCTGGACATTTTGCTGGATCCAGGAAATAGAAATACCTGCGATCAGTCCAGCAATCGTAGATCCTATAAAAAATCCTATCGTACTATATCCAAAGAAAAGGAAGGCAAAGAATATGCCGGGCAGAACGGCATGTGATAGCGCATCGCCAATAAGAGACATGTTTCTCAGAACAATAAAGGTTCCCAGGATGCCACACATGAGACCGACCAGCGAAGAAGCAATCAAGGCCCTGATAGCCCATTCCGATGATAATATTTCAAGCAATTCTCCCAATACCAAAACAAATTTAGACTAATATAACATTTTTTTTAAGCTAACCTAAAATACTTGTCGACAATAATCCCTTCCTTCAGGGCATAAGGGCTGACAACGATTGTATTTATTGAATTTATCTTGTCCAGCATCAGCCAGATAAGCATCATTGATTCGAGGCTGAGATCAGCCCTTTCATCCGGCATACCGGGCATAGTATAACGCTCATCGTATGTCTTTCCGACAATAGACCTTGCAATCGATTTAATTTTTGCTGCTTCAAAGCGATTTCCAGCGGGATTCGGATTCATTCCATGAATCGTTTCAATAATCTCAAACGGGCCGGAGGCCCCAACAATACATTCCGGGCGAGAATTCCTGATATCATCGAGTGCTTTACCCATCTTAAGCCGGATCAGATCCTGGTTTTCAGCGAATTCCTGATCGGTCATTGGTTCTGAATACTTCATTTTTGCTCTCAATTCTGAGATACCGATATTGACTGAAATTTCCTGGGCTTTCACTGTATCATTCATGAGAATAAATTCTACACTTCCCCCACCGATATCCATGATCACATAATTGCATTCGGATGATTCCAAATGGTGGGTGATTCCAAGTGAAATAAACCTGGCTTCTTCCTCTCCAGATACAATTTCTATATCAATCCCTGTCTCCTGAAGCACCCTTGTTCTGAATTCCTGCCCGTTTACTGCTGACCGGAGCGCGGAAGTGCCTATAGCAGTCAGTGAACTGACCTTATGTTGTTTACAAAGCGCATTGAAATCTTTCATGCATTCGAGACCCGCTTCGAATCGATCATCATTTATCTTGTCGATCCCGTCTTTAGCCAGGTAAACGAAAGACCTCTTTCGATAAATTTCGAGAAAAGAGTCAAATGAAGGACCCAGTTCAACAATGAGCAAATGGAAGGTATTGCTTCCGAGATCGATGACGGCAACGCGCCTATCCACCCTTCGAAGCGTTTAATGCCTGGGAAATCATGGTTGTGAAAAACTTGATGCCATCCTGGGACATCTTATTGGCATAGGCCGCTTTTCCATCTACATAGAATACATAGAACCGGCAATTCTCATCGAAGTAAATATCTGCTTCAAGAAAGATATTGCCTTGCTTGGCAAAAAACTGTCTTGCCATAGGCTTACATCCTGAAGGTATAACTGTCTGAGCTTCGCGGGCAATATAGCTGACATTGCTCCTGATACTGGCCTGCTGATCCTGGCTCATACTAAAGGGGAGATCATGAAATATATAATCAAGTAGATCAGCATTGTTCCAGACATCCATTACAAGTTCCTGTGGTATGCTCTTAAATCCCTGCTGCGACTGATTGCTTGTTTGGGAAACTGTCTCCTGCGTGACCGTCCCCGATTTCTCAGGGGATGGTTTACATGAAATCAAACCGAGGAGAAAAACGATACAGAATATGTTTTTTATCATTATTTAGAAATTATAATCCGTTCTTAAAGTCCAAAAATAACTAACCAGGCTGTCAGTATTTATAAACCTGTCACTCTTAAATAGCCTGGTAAGTGATCGGGTGAACCGTGCCGTAAATGTCCAACGGGCATTGATTGAATAACTGGGGCCGATCATCCAGCTGATATCTGTCGTATTAAACTTTGTGATATCTTCTTCATACAATCCATTGGCTGAAGTGATATTCATCAGATATCCATAGGTTAACCCGGCATGCAATTTTATTTTGTAGTAGTCTTCACCATCAATATACCAGTCCTTTATACTTACATAAACAGGTATTTCAAGATAATCGAGATGTGTCTTCTGAATATCTCCGGATCCTAAAAACCCGGACTGACTTCCTCTTTGACTATATAATAATTCCATATTTAGATCTAATTTCTTCCTGATCTCGTAGGATAACTTCAATCCTGTGCTCATTCCAACCTTATCGTAGCCCAACAAACCATCACCATCAATCTGGGCAAGTGTCAGCCCCAGCACTGCACTACCCCTGAAAGCATTCTGTGCATTCAGGAAATTAAGAGAAAAGAGTACAATCAGAAAAAATAAAACAAATCTTAAATTCATATTATATATATCCATATATATGGAAAACCTTTATATTTGAGCAATTATAAAATTCCATATGGCCGTAAAATATAACAAAACTACATTATCTAATTTAGAACAATTATTTAAGGAAGCTGATTTTACTATCAGGTATGAAAAAGGACATTTCAGATCTGGATATTGTCTCATTCATGATAAAAAGGTGATTATAATCAACCGGTTTTTTGATGAAAAAGGCCGGATTGAAAACTTCCTTGATATTCTAAACCAGGTAAAAATTACTGACAACCTTCTTTCACAAAGAAGTAAAGAATTTCTGAGCGTCATTGAGAAAAGCTATGCCGAAGATTCTAAATTAGTGGCATAATCTAACCACGTGAAAATAACTGCGTTAGGAACCGGCACTTCTCAAGGTGTACCCATACTTGGTTGTTCCTGTAAAGTCTGTCTCTCCAAAAATGCAAAAGATAAAAGACTGCGTTCTTCTGTTTTTATTGAATATAAAGGCAAAGGCATTCTTATTGATATAGGACCTGACTTCAGGCAACAATTCCTTACAAATAATCTCCACACCGTTGACGCCATTCTATTAACCCATGAACACAATGACCATATTATTGGCCTGGACGAAATAAGGGCTATAAACTTTACTCAAAAGAAGTCCATCCCTTTTTATGCCAGATCAAGTGTTGCAGCACAGATCAAATCAAGATTCCCCTATGCATTCCCCGAAAATCCATTTCCAGGAATGCCCCGACTTGATCTGCACATTATCGATGAATCTTCATTTCAAATTGACGATATAAAAATTCATCCCATTAAAGTAATGCACGGCAATCTGTCCATCCTGGGATTCCGAATCAATAATTTTGCATATATCACAGATGCAAATCATATTCCTGAGAGTGAATTGGACAAATTAAAGGATCTCGATGTATTAATTATCAATGCATTGCAAATCCGAGAGCATTATTCTCATTTCAACCTGGAACAAAGCCTGGAAGAAATAAAAAAAATCAATCCGAAGAAAGCTTTCCTGACTCACATCAGTCATAACCTTGGTCTCGCAGAAGAAATTGAGGCTCAATTTCCGGTTAATGTCCGCTTGTTACATGACAGGATGGAGATAATATTGTAAAATCTCTTTCAATTCATTAAATTGAAGCCGTAAGTAAATCTATACCTGAGTTTCGTAATATTTAATTGGCTAATGACTGTAAGCAGGATATTGTTATCAATAATGATTCTGGTCTTTATCCTTCCCGGAAAGGGAAACGGACAACAATACCCGCAAAATTCGCTTTACCTTATTGATAAATACAATATCAACCCTGCATATGGTGGTCTTGATCGGTCTTTAAGTGCCAATTTCAATTACAGGACCCAATGGCAGGATATTACAAAAAATCCAAAATCGTTTTACTTCAATGCCCACATGCCACTATATATTATCAATGGCGGTGTCGGTTTTTCACTTCAAAGCGATGTGGTAGGTTCTATAAAAACGACCAGGCTCAACTTCTCATATAATTATGTGTATCCTATTTCCGGAGGAGTTATTTCAACTGGTGGAAGCCTGGGCTTGAAACAACACAGGATCAACGGAGCTGAAATCATAACACCTGGAGGAATCTACGAGCCCGGAATTATTTCCCATGAAGATCCTATCTTATCAGAATCAACCATGAACGGTATATCACCGGATTGGACAATAGGTGTGTTTATTGGACAAGACTATTTTGACCTTGGAATTACTATGTCAAATATTA
>JAHHJO010000316.1:0-2921 GCA_018680275.1 Bacteroidia bacterium | reverse complement strand
ATGAAGTCCAGCCAGATATCATTTTCTACCAGGCTGGCGTAGATATCCTGAACACAGATAAATTGGGACGACTTTCTGTAAGCTCTGCAGGATGTAAAAAAAGAGATCAGTTCGTTTTCCGTGAAGCTGTAAAGCACGGTATTCCTGTAGTTGCAGTCATGGGTGGAGGGTATTCTCATAAACTAAGCGATATTGTCAATGCACATGCCAATACTTTTAGGGAAGCCCAGAACATATTCTTTTAGTAAATTGGCTTTTCTATATTTTTTGTGGAAAAAGAAAACAAATATATCGATGTCATTCTTCCCCTGGCTGTGCCAAAGGTATACTCCTATGAAGTGCCTGAAGAATTAAAAGAAAAGATTCAATTCGGAATCAGGGTTGAAGTACCACTTAGAAATAAATTGTATTCTGCCATTGTTATAGGGGATCGCGAAGAAATTGAAGGTCTCCGAAAAGCCAGGAAGATCAGGTCTGTCATTGATTCAGAACCCATAATCACGAAAGAACAATACACGCTTTGGGCTTGGATGTCACAATATTACGTCAGTACAATAGGCGAAGTCATGAATGTTGCTTTACCCACCGGCCTAAAATTGAACAGTGAAACCAGACTTATAGCCCGGCAGGACATTGATGATCGAATGGCCTACCTCAACGACAAGGAATATCTCCTCGCTGAAGCTATTTCAATACAGAATGAAATTACAATCAACCAGGCCCAGGAAATACTCGAGCAAAAAACAGTCTACCCACTCATCAAATCTTTGCTCGATAAGGACATTCTATATGTCAAAGAAGAATTAAAAGAAAAATTCAAGGCCAAAATGGCTGATTTTATTACTCTAACTGAGGAATATAAGGATCACGAACAACACCTCAGTAAAGCCTTTGACCTGTTGGCAAGAAGTGAAAAACAAACCAAAGCCCTTTTGTCTTACATACAACTCTCGCGTACCCAGGATTGGATCCCAAAAAGTGAAATTTATGAATTGGCACAGGTAGACAACAGCGTCATTAAAGCGATTATAAAGAAAGGAGTTTTCAAACTTGAAAAGAGAGAAATTAGCCGGATCAGCCATGAATTGATCGAAGTAAAAGAGTTACCACCTCTAAATCCTTACCAGGAACAAGCCTACAAAGAAATTAAAGCTTTACTAAATGAAGGACGTCCACATAATCTTCTCTTTGGTGTGACAGGCAGTGGTAAAACAAGAATATATATTGACCTGATCAAAGAAACAATCAAGAAAGGTGAACAAGTCCTGTACCTTTTACCGGAAATCGCACTGACTACACAAATTGTTGATCGACTTATGAGCGTATTCGCAGGTGATATAGGCGTCTACCACAGCAAGATGAGCAACAATCAACGTGTAGAATTATGGAACGCATCACTGAATGGAAAAAATCTGATCCTTGGAGCCCGCTCCAGTTTGTTTCTTCCTTTCAAAAACCTGGGTTTGATCATCATTGATGAAGAACATGACCCTTCTTATAAACAATCGGATCCCGCTCCAAGATATAATGCAAGAGATACAGCCATGTACCTGGCCAAACTCTATAACGCACAGGTCATCCTCGGATCTGCAACACCATCTCTGGAAACATACCTCAATGCAAAAAACGGAAAATACGGCCTTGTAAAACTGTTGGAAAGACACGGTGAGTCCGTATTACCTGAAATAAAGATCGTTGACCTGAAAGATCAATATCGTAAGGGACTTATGCGATCACTCTTCAGCAAAGAACTGAAAGACGACATCGACCAGGCACTGTCACAAAACGAACAAATCCTGATTTTTCAAAACAGGCGTGGTTATTCCCCTGCCCTTCAGTGTCATGTATGTGATTTTTTACCCCAGTGTCCAAACTGTGATGTGAGTCTGACAGTACATAATTACTTCGAGGAATTAAGATGCCATTATTGTGGTTACCGGCACAAACTGCCACAGAGTTGTCCTCAATGTGGTACTGAAAAACTGAATAAACTGGGTTTTGGAACCGAAAAAATCGAAGATGAAATAAAAAAGGTATTCCCTGGAGCCAAGGTAGGTCGTCTTGATTTTGATACCGCAAAAACAAAAAATGCCTATGAAAAAATCCTGTATGATTTCAAATCCCGGAATATTGATATCCTCGTAGGTACCCAGATGATTACAAAAGGACTTGACTTCGATAATATTTCCATAGTTGGTGTTCTTGCAGCAGACAAGATTCTCTATTTCCCGGATTTCAAAGCCAACGAAAGGGCGTATCAGTTATTTACCCAGGTCAGTGGTCGTGCCGGAAGACGTGCCAAAAGAGGAAAGGTGATTTTACAAACATATAATCCCATGCACCCGGTTATCCAGGAAACAAGAGACCATGATTTCAGAGGATTCTATATCAGGGAATTATCAGAAAGAAAAAGGTTTTTATACCCCCCGTTTTTCAGAATGATCCAAATCACGCTAAAGCACAAAAAAGCTGACACGGCTGCTGATGCTGCCAGGATCATGGTGTCAAAACTTAGAACCTCCCTTGGAAACAGGGTTATCGGACCTACCGTGCCTGGTATCTCGAGACTTCGTGGTTTTTATCTCCAACAGATAACCATCAAGATGGAAAAAGATATCAATATTATCCAACAGATAAAGTCTCATATCCTGAAAGTCAAAAATGAGATCCTTGATATGGACGGAAAGAAATCAACAAGGATTATTGTTAATGTTGATCCCTAAGGGAAGTTGATTATCGATTTCTGAATGAGTGACTTTTTACGCTCATGCTTCGATGGCAGAAAATGAGTGGATGGACGAATGATCAAAATGATACATTAATCACTCGTCTTGTTAAGTTTCTTTGCTCACTACTGAATTGTTATTTTGGATGTCCCGCCTACAGCTTAAAAAAAACAAATTCACTATCTTCCCTTCATG
>JAHHJO010000390.1:0-2526 GCA_018680275.1 Bacteroidia bacterium | reverse complement strand
CCATCAATCCATGATCAGAGGTGGTACGGATGGATCTGTCCTTTCGGCAAATGGATTACCATGTCCCAATCTATTTACAGGGATGCAAGCCATCCACAGTAAACACGAATACATATCTGTTCAGGATATGGAAAAAGCGGTCCAAACGGTTCTTAATATCTGTCAGATCGTTGCTGCCCCTTCATTGATCGAATCATAAGGGAAGCTGGGAGAAAATTATTTCTTTATAAATCTAATCCCTACCATATTTGTTATACAACTATGGCAGAGATTATATCACCATTATTTCCATTAAACCTTGTCGCATTTCCCGGCGAGAAATTAAACCTGCACATTTTCGAACCCAGGTATCGGCAACTCATTCATGAATGTGATACAGAAGGTAAAACATTTATCATCTGTCCACATTACAATGGCAAAAACCTCCCTGTGGGTGCAGAAATGAAACTTTCCAAGATTGAAAAAAAATACGATAATGGTAAAATGGATGTAAGAACAGAAGGAGTAGGCCTTGTAAAAATAATTGCCTTTTATAAGACCATTATAGGTAAGCTCTATCCTGGTGCTGAAATAGAAAGGATGCACTGGGACCAGGATTCAAATTTTAAGAAGAACAAAGAATTACTAGCCCTCCTTAAAGATTTATACCTTATCATGAATGTTGAAAATGTTCCTCTGAAAAGCCCTGCCCTATTCAGAACTTATGAAGTTGCACATAAAGTGGGTTTCAGTTTTCAACAAGAAATTGAATTTCTAAAATTAGGCCGTGAAGTAGAACGCCAGATGTATATGATAGATCATTTAAATCATATACTTCCTATTGTAAAAGAAATGGAATCCATGAAATCTAAGGCTAAATTAAATGGACATTTCAAAAACGTCATTCCCCCTGAATTTTAATTTCCAATGGAGTTGCAAATTTATTTGCAACGAAGCATGAACCCGTAGTAAACCTGAAAGACTTTAAAGTATTTCACATGAAATATTTAAAGGCCTGATAAGTGGAGAATTTATAATTGACGTCATTCTTTCAAATAAATTTGAAAGTCCTATGATCGGAGTTGCAAATTTATTTGCAACAAAGTGTAATATTGATCAGGAATCGTAAACATCTATTCAACCTCATTGTACTTTAGAGACATCCAATCCCATTTTTCAACATATGGTTGTACTTGGAAGTCCAAATATGTTGTATAAAAATGAAGAGTAGCTTTGAGATCTTCAGTATACAGTTGAGGGTGTAAATTGAGGATTTTCAATGTCTGATCTTTTCAAGATTAATCAATGGAAGCGACCAGTGGCGCTTAACTGCCAACAATCTTACGATTATTATTCCAGCAATGGTAATTCCTATCACTGCAGGTTGAATGAGGCCTGATCGATCCAATATCAAATATAGTACACCACCAAAAATACAAGGAGTTGCATATAATTCTTTACGAAAGATCAATGGTTCCTCATTGCATAATACATCTCTGACCACACCACCAAATACTGCAGATATGGTCCCCATCATTACTGCTACTACGGCTGGTGTCCCCACATCCAGGGCTTTCTGCAATCCCAGAATCGTAAAGACTGCAATACCAATGGTATCAAACAGAAATAACGTCTTACTCAGATTGATAATATACCTGCTGAATAAAACACTACATAGGCAGGCTACCATGATAACAAAGATGTAGGTTACATCCTGAATCCATCCTACCGGTAAACTGCCGATCAATATATCTCTTAAAGTTCCTCCTCCAATCGCAGTTACAAATGCAATGACAAAAGCGCCAAATACATCAAACTTTTTAGCTGATGCAACCATTACTCCGCTGATCGCAAATACAAAAGTTCCCACCAGATCCGCTACGTAAAGTAACTCCATACCTAATCCACTAGTTTTTTAATCGAGAATAATGACTTAAGCCCTACCCTCGTCGAGGGAAATTGATAATCAGATATTGACCTTCGGTTATTCACGATACTTGCAATAATTTTCCAATGATCATCAAGGGTTTTGGTTCGATCCCAGAAACCATATCTTGGATCATAAATATGAAGAGGTTCTGATTTCGTTCCGTTGATTTCCAGGATGCCAAAGTCCCCTGATTTATATGCCTCCAGGTCATTTGCTTTGAAGTCCATCCTGAAAAAGTCAATATCTTTTACCTGACTGAAGTAACTGGTTGTTGCATCAACCAACCCTTCATCAATTTCATCCATTAAGCTGTAAAACTTGGAACCACGCGAGTAATTTCCTATGGTATCAAGTTGAATGATTTCTCCAGCACCAGGTATTGAATTCAGAGTATCACCAAACCTTCTGTCAAGATCCATTCTATCAAGGAAAGCATTATCATAATTCTCAACAAGTGTTCTTATGCTGGAAAGGCCATCACCGGAAACAGTGGGATAAACCTTTTCAATGAGGGATGAGATTCCAGCTTTGCTTCCATCAGGATATCGATAATAAAGCAGTGAATACTCACGTTTGTAATCCAGGTATTCCTGAATCAACCACTCCCTCCCTTCATC
>JAHHJO010000008.1:0-18938 GCA_018680275.1 Bacteroidia bacterium | reverse complement strand
GATACCTTCCCGTTGCGGATACCAACGGTGTTAAGGAATCAGAAGTCGAAGAACTATCCGAAGATGTTTAGATATTAACATATTCATTATAAGAAAGGCAGCTGGGAAAATTCCCGCTGCTTTTTTTTAGCATCAATGGCATTGTAACATTATGGCATTATGGCATTATGGCATTGAAACATTAAACCCTTAAACCAAATGCACCATGGTGCCAATCTCCTGTCCTTCAGCAGCGCGTTTAAGATTGCCTGTTTCATTGATGTTGAAAACAACTATTGGAATGTCATTTTCCTGGCACATTGTAAATGCCGTCATATCCATTATACGCAAGTTCTGAGAAATGACTTTTGCAAAAGAAATCCTGTTAAATTTTGTCGCTGATTTGTCTAACTCGGGATCTGCCGAATAAATCCCGTCTACACGGGTCCCCTTTAATATTACATCGGCATTGATTTCACTGGCTCTTAATGCAGCAGCAGAGTCAGTCGTAAAATATGGACTCCCGGTTCCCCCGGAAAATATAACAACACGTCCTTTTTCCAGGTGTCGTATTGCTCTGCGTCGGATATAAGGTTCTGCAATTTCTCTCATTTCTACGGCTGATATGAGTCGTGAGTATACGCCTTCGGTCTCAAGCATACTCTGGAGTGCCATTCCGTTTATAACGGTAGCCAGCATCCCCATATAATCACCTTGCACTCTTTCTATCCCACTGTCTTCTGCCTGCAATCCGCGAAAGATATTTCCTCCACCAATAACAACAGCAATTTCAACTCCCATCTGAACCACCTTGTCTATTTCTTTTGCATAATGTCTGAGTCTTTCGGGGTCTATACCAAAAGATTTTTGTCCCATTAGTGATTCACCACTTAGTTTGAGAAGTACGCGTTTATATTTTCCAGCCATATTTGTCAAAGTAAAAAAAAAGCGATTCAAAATTGAACCGCTTCTTTATTTTTTTCTATCCTAATTTGATATGTTTAAAATCCGTTACTGTTAGTTCGGGATCTATATCTTTCAGATATTGAGCGACAGACTTTTTGTTTTCTTTCACATAAGCCTGGTTCAATAATGTGTTTTCTCTGAAGTATTTGTTCAATTTACCTTTAGCTATTTTTTCAAGCATAGCTTCCGGCTTACCTTCTTTCCTTGCAATCTCCATTCCTATTTCCAATTCCTTTTCGATTACTTCTTTTGAAACACCGTTCTCATCCACTGCAACCGGCTTCATTGCTGCAACCTGCATTGCAACATTCTTACCTGCTTCCTCAAACATTGGTCCTTCTTTATTCAAAGCTACAACAACACCTGCTTTGTAACCCATATGGATATAAGGTAAAACCTGGCCTTGTCCTGCAGATGTTTCAATTTTTGCATATTCAGAAAGTTCAAGTTTCTCTCCGATAACACCAGTTTGTTCTTCAACTTTGGCTGCAATTGTCAAACCATCTTCATATTGAAGGTTTAATAACTCCTCCTTGGTTGTAGGAAGGTGCTTTAATGCGAGATTGGCAAAACTTTCAGCCAATTCTACAAAGCTGTCTGTTTTTGCTACAAAGTCAGTCTCACAACTTAACCTGATAACAACACCATTGTTTTTGTTTTGTGAAGTCCTTGCAACAACAACACCTTCTTTAGCTTCTCTGTCAGCGCGTTTAGCAGATAATTTCTGTCCTTTTTTTCTAAGAACTTCTATCGCTTTTTCAAAATCTCCGCCTGCTTCAGTCAATGCTTTCTTGCAATCCATCATGCCAGCTCCTGTCTGGTCTCTAAGCTTTTTTACATCAGCTGCTGATATACTCATTTATCTATTTTTTAGACTATTAATTAAAATGTATTAAATCTTAAGCCACGGCTTCTTTTTGCTCTTCTTTCATTTTTCTCCTATCATCAAGACCCTCCTTAATTACATCCGCCATATATCTTGTTATAATGTTGATTGCCTTGGAAGCATCATCATTTGCTGGAATAGGAAAATCTACCATTGTAGGATCTGAGTTTGTATCTACCATACCAAATATCTTAATACCCAGTTTCCTCGCTTCAGCAATTGCAATATGTTCGTGATGAATGTCCACCACAAAAATAGCTGCTGGTAGTCTGTTCATATTCGCAATACCTCCCAATACTTTTTCAAGCTTGTTTCTTTCTCTTGTTAAGGTCAGCCTCTCCTTTTTGGTAATGCTGGTAACGTTTTCATCAGCAAGAAGTTTGTCGATGTTGTTCATTTTCTTAACCGATCTTTTAATCGTAGAAAAGTTGGTCATCATTCCTCCCAGCCATCTTTCGGTAACGAAAGGCATATTCACCTCTCTGGCCATCTTTGCAACTTCCTGTTTAGCTTGTTTTTTTGTTGCAACGAACATTATTTTTCTACCAGACTTTGCAACCTGCCTCAATGCATTGGCCGCTTTGTCCATGTACTCAAGAGTCCTGTTAAGGTCAATAATGTGAATTCCTTTTCTTTCCATGAAGATGTAAGGAAGCATTTTAGGGTTCCACTTTCTTTTCATGTGTCCCAAATGTGCTCCTGCTTCTAATAAGTCTTTATATGTAGGTTTTGCCATTTCTTCTTTACTTGTCTTGATAAAAAAATTAACGCTTGGAGAACTGGAAGCTCTTTCTTGCCTTTGGTTTTCCGTATTTCTTTCTTTCCACAACACGCGCATCTCTCGTCAGGTATTTTTTCTCCTTTAATACCTTTTTGTTGTCTTCGCTGACAATAACCAACGCTCTTGACAATGCAAGTCTGATTGCTTCTGCCTGCCCTTTGAATCCACCTCCGTTAACATTGATTTTAATGTCGTAGCTTTTAAGACTGTCAACAGAACTCAATGGGTCCTCAATATTATACTGGATGTTGGGCTGAGGAAAATACTCTTTATAGTCCTTTCCGTTAACAAGGATTTCTCCTTTGCCGGCCTTGAGGTAAAGTCTTGCTACCGAAGCCTTTCTTCTTCCTATTGTATTTATTACTTCCATTTATTAAAAATTAAAAGTTTCAGGTTTTTGTGCACCATGCGGATGTTCTGTCCCGGTATACACGAATAATTTTTTAAACATTGCTCTTCCAAGTCTTGTCTTTGGCAGCATTCCTCTTACGGCATTTTCGATAATAGCAATCGGCTTTTTCGCCATCATCTCCTTAGCTGTTCTCCGTTTCTGACCTCCTGGATATCCGGAATAAGTAATGTATTCCTTCTGTTCCATTTTGCTCCCGGTAAACTTTATCTTTTCCGCGTTGATTACGATAATGCAATCTCCTGTGTCGACATGGGGTGTATAAGATGGCTTGTGTTTCCCTCTTAATACTGTAGCAATTTTTGTTGCAAGTCGGCCAACAATTTGATCTTCGGCGTCAACAATATACCAATTGCGTTCTACCGTTTCTTTATTGGCTGATTTGGTTTTGTAACTTAATGTGTTCACCTCTCTGATTTTAAGTCATTTAATTGTGCTTCTTAATAAAGCGCTGCAAATGTATATTTCTTTTAATAACAATACAAGGTTAGAATGAAGGTTTTTTAAAAATGTGCGATTAAAGCACTGATAATCAATGAAAAAATCGCACAATTTTAGTTTTATCTGCCCATGTGCACCAATAAAACAGATATATCTGAAGGAGTTACACCGCTTATTCTACTGGCTTGTCCAATCGTTCTGGGTCGGATTTGGTTCAGTTTTTCTTTTCCTTCAGCAGACAATGAACTTATTGTTGTGAAATCCATTTCCCGTGAAAGTTTAAGGTTTTCCAGCCGGTTCATTTTTTCAGCCATCTCCTTTTCCTTGCTTATATATCCTTCATACTTGATTGCCGTTTCCGCAATTTGGATTGTTTCCCGATCAAATTTTAACAGGAATTTGCCAAGCTGATTTATAACTTCTCCCAGGTTTTCTATTTGAATGCCCGGTCTGAGAAGAACACTGATAAGTTTCACTTTTTGTTTTAATGGTGCTGAACTTTTGCCTTCCAGAAACAGGTTTAATTCTTCAGGGCTGCAGCTGGTCTTTTGAAAAAACCTATGGATTTCCTTTACATTGTTTTCTTTTTCTCTAACTCTTTCCATACGGTTTTCCAACCCTGCGACGCCAATGGCATCCGCTCTTGGGGTGAGTCTTAAATCCGCATTGTCCTGTCTTAAAAGGATTCGGTATTCAGCCCTGGAAGTAAACATGCGATATGGCTCCTTCGTCCCTTTGTTAATTAAGTCATCAATCAGTACGCCGATATAGCCTTCAGACCTTTTGACAACAAATGGGTCTTCCTCATTAATCTTTATGTGTGCATTTAGTCCTGCTATATACCCCTGTGAAGCTGCTTCCTCATAACCGGTCGTTCCATTAATCTGCCCTGCAAAGAAAAGGTTCTCAACCAGCTTTGTCTCAAGACTGATATCAAGTTGAGTCGGTGGAAAAAAGTCATATTCGATCGCATATCCCGGTCTGAACATCTTTGCCTTTTCGAATCCAGGAATTTCCAGCATTGCTTTATACTGCACGTCTTCAGGTAATGAAGAAGAAAATCCATTGACATATATTTCACAAGTATCCTTTCCTTCTGGCTCAACGAATAACTGGTGTCTGTCTCTTTCGGAAAACCTGTCGATTTTATCCTCAATACTCGGACAATACCTTGGACCCATTCCCCGAATTCTGCCATTGAACATTGGGGACCGGTCAAATCCTGTTTTCAGAATTTCGTGTACCTTCTTGTTTGTAAAGCTGATATGACAAGGTGTTTGTTCGATTAGTTCTGGTGTTTCCGAAAATGAAAACTATCCTGGTTTCTCATCACCTGGTTGAATATCCATTTTACTCCAGTCCAGGCTTCGTCCATCAACCCTGGGTGGTGTCCCTGTTTTCATCCTTCCGGATTCAAAGCCCAAGGCCACCAATTGTTCTGTAATACCGGTTGCTGCCCTTTCACCAGCTCTGCCTCCGCCAAACTGCTTTTCACCAATATGAATAATTCCGTTAAGAAAGGTGCCATTTGTGAGTACGACTGCCTTTGACATAATTTCAAGTCCCATACCCGTCCTGACACCGATACATCTTCCGTCTTTAACTATTATTCCTTTCACCATTTCCTGCCAGAAATCTATGTTGGGATGCGCCTCCAGAAGATTTCTCCATTTTCGTGCAAATAACATTCTGTCGCTTTGAGCGCGAGGACTCCACATAGCAGGTCCTTTGGACTTGTTCAACATTCTGAACTGTATCATAGTATGGTCGGTTACTATTCCACTATAACCTCCCAATGCATCGATTTCTCTTACAATTTGCCCCTTGGCCACACCTCCCATAGCAGGATTGCAGCTCATTTGAGCGATGGTCTGCATATTCATTGTTGCAAGCATGACCTTTGATCCCAGGTTGGCTGCAGCAATTGCTGCTTCGCATCCTGCATGACCTGCCCCGACCACTATAACATCGTATTCAGAAAACATTTTGTGAAACTATTGGGCGCAAAGGTAGTTGAAAAGATATAACAACGAAAGGGTGCAAATGAAGTGTCTTTCTTTCGCTTTCCTCTTGGCAATCGTTTAAAAACATATCTTTGAATCAAATTTGAAACGGTTTTGGAACAAGTGGAAAGACTTAGATTAAAAGTTGAGCAAAAAGCCCTCAACATTAACCTGGATAAAAGAATTTACGGCACCTTCGCTGAAATTGGTGCTGGACAAGAGGTTGCCCGAAACTTTTTTAAAGCTGGTGCTGCTGCTGGTACAATCGCAAAAACAATGTCTGCATATGACAAGACCTATTCAGATAATATCTATGGGCAGGAATCGTCTGGCCGATATGTCTGTGAATCCCGTCTTCATAAAATGCTGGATCACGAATATGGTCTTCTTGAAGAAAGGTTGTCTGAAGAAAAACCTGAAACCTTGTTCTTTGCTTTTGCAGATACCGTTGCTGCCATAAATTACCAACGTACAATAAAAGGAAATGGCTGGATGGGAATGAGGTTCCGCCTTGACCCGTCAAAACCGACAAATGATTTTATTCTTCATGTCAAAATGAAAGATAGCAATTCTCACTTGCAGCAGGAAGCTATCGGTATTCTTGGCGTTAATATGGTCTATGCCTGTTTTAATTTTTATGACGATGTGCAGACCTTTGTACAATCCCTCGTTGATGGCATTCAAGACCGTGTTGATATAGACATGTTGCGCCTAGAAGGTCCTGATTTTGAAAATCTTGATAACAGGCTTTTAACCTTATATGCTGTACAATATGGACTGACAGATGTCGCTATTTTTGGCAGTGACAGACGCAGTCTTCATGCTTCTGAGTTTCTTTACAAAAAGGACCTGATGGTTGTGCGTGGTCATTATCATCCGCCAACCAAGGTTACATTGGATGTCTTCAAGGCCGGTATACAACAGTTTCTAAAAGAAGAAACAGTTAGTGAAGAAAAAGCAGTCATTGTTGCAGAAATCACTCTTGACAACCTTAAGGTTGAAGGAAAAATCAGAGAAGAGGACTTTCTTAGCCGCGCTGATGCAATTTGCGCACTTGGCTATAACGTTATCATATCAGATTGTAACAACCATCAGAACCTGATCAATTATCTTGCAGATCATCGAATCGGACAACTCGGCTTGGTGCTCGGTGTCAGGGAGCTCTCAGAAATCATAGAGGAAAAATATTACAATAACCAGGATGGTCGTCTATTGGTTGCTTTTGGTGAGCTTTTTAACCGTAATATTAATGTGTATGTGTATCCTGCATACTTAGAACGAGATGGTGAACTCATCGAAGCAAAGACATTAATGGTACCGGATGGCATCCACTTTTTATACAAGCACCTCATTGATGCCCATCAGATTGTTGAAATTGAAAATTATGACAAGGCCCAACTGGAGATCATGCCCTGGGATGTCCTTGAGTCAATCGAAAAAGGAACTGCTGACTGGGAAAGTGCTGTACCGGAAGTTCTTGTGACCCTCATAAAAGAAAAGAAATTATTTAATTACGGATCCAAAAGCCTGAATCTTGCTTAAGACATTTCTATATCTCTTTGCTATCCTGAATATAGTTGCCTGTAAAAATGAACGCCCTTCTAAATCTGTAACTGAGCATGCACAGAACATAATAGATGCTGCCCCAGACACAGCAATCCTTAATTACCTCATGGGACACTTTATTCCAGATAGTAATGAGAACTTTGTTTTGATCCAACCCAAACATGCAAACAGGTCCGGAATGTATCTCAGGACTGAAGCCTATGAGGCGTTTAATAAAATGTATGATGCTGCTTTAAAGGATGAAATAAAACTGGAAATCATTTCGGCTACAAGAAACTTTGACTATCAAAAAGGTATATGGGAAAGGAAGTGGTCAGGTCAAACTATTTTAAGCAGTGGGGAAAATGCTTCCCTGGATTTTAACAATGATTCTTTGCGCGCCAGGAAAATTCTCGAATATAGTTCTATGCCTGGCACATCCAGGCATCATTGGGGAACTGACTTTGATCTGAACAACCTGGAAAATGCATGGTTCGAAAAGGGAGAAGGTTTAAAGTTGTTTAACTGGCTTGAGAAAAATGCTTCCATTTATGGCTTTTGTCGCCCCTACACCCGGAAAGGGGATGCGCGCCCGGAAGGATATAATGAAGAAAAATGGCACTGGTCTTATACCCCTCTATCTGACTCACTGACCGAATATGCCTCCCGCTATCTCACGAATGAAATGATTTCGGGCTTCCTGGGAAGTCAGACAAGCGAACAAATTAACGTCGTTCATAATTATATACTTGGAATAGACCATTCATGTAATCACTAAACTATAATCTATGTCTCTTACTGAATCAAATATGTTGCCCCTGGGAACTTCGGCTCCTTCATTTAACCTTCCTGACAGTACGACCAATGAATTGGTGAACTATCTTTCTGTTCGGGGAGAAAAAGCTACAGTTGTCATGTTTTTGTGTAACCATTGTCCATTTGTGATTCACGTAAATGAAGAGATTGTTGCTATTGCTAACCAATATATGAAGAAGGGCGTTGGTTTCGTTGCAATATCATCTAATGATGTCATCAATTATCCACAGGATGCACCGGATAAAATGGCTATTGTAGCTAAAGTGCTTAGGTACCCTTTCCCGTATTTGTTTGATGAAAGCCAGGATATTGCAAAAAACTATGATGCCGCATGTACCCCTGATTTTTACATTTTTGATGCCGCAGACAAGCTGGTTTATCGCGGCAGGCTTGACGGAAGCCGTCCTGGAAATGATATTCCTTTATCCGGTTCAGACCTGAGAAACGCTCTGGATGCTGTTCTGTTAGGAATCACCGAGATCTCTCCACAGATCCCTAGTGCCGGGTGTAATATCAAGTGGAAATCCTGAAGATATTATCCAGTTTTTTGAATGCTCCTGGAAAAAACTGTTTTGTTTTCTCAGTATAAGTAAAATAATTATTGATCATTACCGGCAGAGGATCTATTGATTCAAAGCCCAAAGTTGCCAGAATACTTTCCTGGGAAAAACCACACATTTTTTCGTTTGTTGACCAAAAGTCATTATCAATCGCCGGGTAATCATAGGCAGGGTGTCCTTTTACATAAGCCTCTGCAAAAGCATGCCCTGCGACATTATAATATTGTCCTGGGTTAAATAGTCCCTGCTCGGCATGGGATAGTGACAAAATAATTACACCATCCTCGACGTGTGTTTCATAGGTATGGAGAAACTGAAACCGGGGTGAAGGAAAAGGGTGTTTGTAAAGAACAATTCTATCAAATTTATCCAATTTAAAATCTCGTTCTTTAAAAGTCATGGTTATTGGTAATTGGCTCAAGGCATATTTAATGTCAAATGGCACCCCTTTGTCTTCTGTTCCTTTTGCAATATATTCTCTCGCTTCGACGTACAACAACAACCTTGTTTCAAACCTTCTCTTTTCATCTTCATTCAATCGGGAATAAACCGGGTTTGTTCTTTCAAGAATTTTAACGACTTCTTCATCAAGGTTTACCGGGTGATTTTTTAGCCACCAATAATCTATTTGTGGTTGAAAAAGGTATATAAATGTAAGTGTGACAATTGGTGCGATTATCCATGTTGCCTGATCAGGCCTGTCGGTAAACAACATATAAATACAAAATATTGTAATAAGGATAAATGGTGCAGCAAGCACCCTCGAAAATTTATAGATTTTAAAATCTGGCATTACTCTATGTTATAATTTGACAAATCTGGTTTTAAATTAACGCATTCTTATATCATTTGAATATGCGCCTTTATTTTTATAACATTGGTCGGTGAAATTCAACGTCATTCATACTGATACTTCTTGCCAGGCACGTGCCGGGATCCTGGATACTTCACACGGTCAAATTGAAACTCCGATTTTCATGCCCGTGGGTACAAGAGCTGCTGTTAAAGGACTTACCCAGTTTGATCTTGAAGAACATGTCAGGGCACAGATCATTCTTGCAAACACATATCACCTTTATTTAAGGCCTGGAATCAAGGTTATTGAGAAAGCAGGAGGAATTCACAAGTTTATGAACTGGTCCGGGCCCATACTTACCGACTCAGGCGGATACCAGGTATATTCTCTGAGTTCCATGAGAAAAATAAAAGAGGAAGGCGCCTCTTTTTCTTCACATATCGATGGAAGCAAACACTTTTTCTCACCAGAATCTATTATGGATATTCAAAAGAGTATAGGTGCTGACATTATCATGGCTTTTGACGAATGCACGCCCTATCCCTGCGACTATAATTATGCAAAAAATTCCCTTGGCTTGACACATCGATGGCTGGATCGTTGTTTTGCTCATTTCGATAATTCACCTGCCATTCATAATTATCCACAAATTCTTGCCCCTATAGTACAGGGCAGCACTTATGAAGACTTACGGATTGAGTCATGTAAATACATTTCCGATAAAAATGCAGAGATAAATGCAATCGGTGGGTTATCAGTTGGAGAACCACATAATGAAATGTATGATATGGCCGGTGTCTGCACCAACATACTTCCAAAAGATAAGGCAAGATATCTTATGGGTGTCGGTTTACCTGAAAACATCCTCGAGTGTATTTCACTTGGGATTGATATGTTTGATTGTGTACTGCCCAGCAGAAATGCAAGACATGGCATTCTATATACAACAGGTGGTGTGATACACATTAAAAATGCCAAATGGAAAGAAGATTTTTCACCGATTGATCCGTCAAGTGACTCTTTATATTCACAAAACTATTCAAAAGCTTATTTGCGTCACCTTTTTCAGGTAAAAGAAATCCTGGCCTCACAGATAGCAACAGCCCATAATTTGCGTTTCTATTTATGGCTGGTTGAAACAGCAAGAGAGAAGATTATCAATAATACTTTTGACAATTGGAAAACTACTATGATTCCTAAACTCACTTTCAGGTTGTGAAAAAACTAGATTTATATATTATCCGCCAATACCTGTTTAGTTTCTTTTTCACCATGATGTTAATAACAATGATGGCTGTTGTAATTGACTTCAGTGAAAAAATAGGAAAGTTCATCGATGCTGATTTAAGTTTCGGGGTTGTTGTCACCCAGTACTATTTGAACTTTATTCCCTGGATTAATGGCTTGATGTGGCCCTTGTTTGCACTGATCGCAGTTATTTTTTTCACTTCCAGGTTAGCCAAAAACTCTGAAATAATTGCTTTCTTAAGCAGTGGCGTCAGCTTTAACCGGATAATTATCCCATACCTTATCGCCGCCAGTATTATTGCCGGACTTCTCTGGATTGGTAAAAACTATGTCATACCAAACAGCAGCAAAATAAAAAACGATTTTGAATACGAGCACCTGAGTAAAAAGCATCAGAAAACACTGAATAGTGATATTCACGTTTTTCTTAGTCCAACAGAAAAGGTATATATCCGGTATTATCGTAAAAGAGATACGACCGGACAAACTTTCCGCCATGAGTCACTGGAAAACGGCAGACTTAAAAAGGTAATAAAAGCCGAGCAGCTTAAATTCAAAGAAGCTCCTAATTTGTGGACTCTGAAAAATTATGAGATCAGAACATTTGATGGCTTATCTGAAACCATCCTGGTCGACGGAGAAACAATGGATACGGTTCTTGATCTGACTCCTGCAGATTTCATCAGAAATGAAAAATCAATGGAAAATATGACTACCAGTGACCTCCGTGAACATATTCGAAGAGAACAGGAAAGAGGTATTGGGGCTGCTAAAAATTTCATGGTACAACTACATCAAAGAAATGCGGGTCCATTCAGTATTTTGATTCTAACACTTATTGGCGTTTCGATTTCTTCAAGAAAGGTCAGGGGAGGTATGGGTTTGCACCTTGCCTTGGGTGTGACTATTGGAGCCGCATATGTGGTTCTTTCTCAGTTTTCATCAACATTCTCTATTAATATGTCTATGTCTCCAATGTTAGGTGCGTGGTTACCTAATATTATTTTTACTGTGATTGCGCTCGTTTTAATCCGTCTTTCTCAAAAATAATCCTGCTTTTTTCATCTCATTTTGCACTTTTTAACCCCTGCTGATCTCTTTTTTTTGTCTTGACACTTACACTTTTCAAAAACATTTGAAAATTCAGTTAATACTAAATATGTGTAACAAACTGATTATCAGCACCTTTTTGTCTATTAACAAATTGATAACATACAAATGGACACAAATTGTTTAACCTTCTTTGCGTTTTGTTTAAGTTTTAAGTATATTTGTTAAACAAAAATGCTGAATATGTCCACAATTGAATTTTATAATAAGATCGACCTGATAACAGGTTCGTTAAATTCGTTTGCCCTGAATTTAACCAAAAACAGAAATGATGCGGAAGATCTCTTCCAGGAAACCGCTTACCGCGCAGTTTCTAATAAAGAAAAGTTCCGACCTGGTACCAATTTTAAAGCATGGATGTTTACAATAATGAAAAACATCTTTATCAATAACTACAGGAAAAAAACCAAAGCGAACACAGTTATTGATTCTACTGAAAACTTGTACTATATAAACTCTGGTAAGATTACAATTTCCAACAATGCGGACAGGAATCTCCTCATGGATGAGCTTGGGGGAATGATTAACAAGCTTGATGAGAATATAAGAATACCATTCCTTATGCATTTTGAAGGATATAAATACCAGGAGATTGCAGAAGAACTTGATCTGCCATTGGGTACTATTAAAAGTCGGATCTTCTTTGCCCGGAAAGCATTAAAGGGCTCGATTAAAAACCACTATGGGGATTATCAAACAGTAAGAAATAAACTTATCGCCTGACAGGCATAATAAAACTATTAATTTAAAGCGGTTGTTCTCAGCCGCTTTTTTTATGTCATCTACTGAACAGAACATATCATCTAAGATTGTTTCCTGGTATGCTGAAAATGCAAGGGATTTGCCCTGGAGAGAAACCAGGGACCCTTACCTAATCTGGGTTTCTGAGATTATACTTCAACAAACGACGGTGCAACAAGGGCATTCGTACTATTTGAAGTTTGTGAATAAATTTCCTGATGTCATTTCGCTTGCAGATGCTGATGAAGATGAGGTTTTGAACTTGTGGTCCGGGCTGGGCTATTACAGCAGGGCGAGAAACATGCATTTTACTGCAAAGTATGTCGTTAATGAATTGAAAGCCGTTTTTCCTAAAGACCATGATCAACTTATCACTCTAAAAGGTATCGGTCCATATACAGCTGCCGCTATTTCGAGTTTTTCACAAAATGAAAATCATGCTGTTGTTGATGGTAATGTAATCAGACTCATTACCCGTTTATATGGCATTCAGGAAGACACTTCAATCTCTGGAACAATCCGAAAAATAAAGAAACTTGCCGAAGCACTTCTTTCTTTCCAGGAACCACAATTGTTTAATCAGGCAATAATGGAGTTTGGTGCTTTGCAGTGTGTTTTCAAAAACCCCGTCTGCCAGAACTGTCCATTGAAAGCAGAATGTAAAGCATATTCAAAAAAGCTCGTAACCCGTATTCCCTTCAAAGGAAAAAGACCTAAAAAGAAATCTCGTTATTTCCGGGTTTATCACATAATCGACCTCGATGGCAAGACTATGATTGAAAAGCGGACAAACAAGGACATCTGGAAAGGCTTGTACCAGTTTCCTCTCATTGAATTTTCTCCGTTAACCAAGGATGTCCCCGCTTGTGATTTGCTTGATTCACGAACCTATCAAACCAGGTTTGTCAAGACTTTTAAACAACCACTGACACATCAGTTAATTCATGCAGAAATACACAATATTGTGGTTGATCGATGTGTCGATTTACCAATAAAAACGAATCAACTGGTTATAAATTCCAGAGACCTTGTGAATTATGCGTTCCCAAAATTCATAGATTGGTATTTAAGTGATAATTCAATACCTTTATTTTAATTATTTGAGACGATAATCTATAAATTACTGAGATGATAAACAAAGTTACCCTCATTGGGAATCTAGGCAAAGACCCTGAAGTGCGTACCTTAGAAAACGGTACATCTGTTGCTCGCTTTTCTGTAGCTACAAACGAAAATTATCGGGACAGAAATAACGAGTGGCAAACAATCACTGAATGGCATAATGTCGTTGCCTGGAGAAATCTTGCCGATAGAGCTGTTCGTGACCTGAAAAAAGGGAGCCTGGTTTATGTCGAAGGTAAAATAACAACAAGAAAATGGCAGGACCGCGATGGAAATGACCGATACTCCACAGATATCGTAGCAAATACACTCAGGTTGCTTGAAAAACGCGAATCTTCAGCAAATGCTATTGGTGATTTCCCAAGCGCAGCTGATGAACCATATTCTCCCCCTGCTGTGAAGGAAGAATCCTCAGACCCCATAACAACAACTTCAAAAGATGATGACTTGCCTTTTTAATAGTCTCATTTATTCAATTAAACCATAGATTTTGGACCCGGACCCCCCCTTATTAATATCCATTTTCTTCTTTCAGGTTCTGTCGGTTTGGGGTATTGTTGCCTGCATTGCAACTCTCATTCTCTTATTGGTTTGTTCTGCCATGGTATCAGGTTCTGAAGTTGCTTTCTTTTCCCTTACTCCTAACGACATTGATACGCTTGAAAAGGAGGATAATTTTGACAATCGGCTTGTCCTTAAATTAAGAGATACGCCCAGAAGACTTCTAGCTACTATCCTGATAAGTAACAATTTTATAAACATTGCCATAGTCATTATTTCCGATTTTTTGATTCGCCATTTAATTGGTGAAGCAAGGGTTCTCTCAATGGGTGAGTTCTTTGCTGAATTTATACCGCTTGATGCATTATTCCTGGGCCGCTTTATTCACTTCATCATAACTATTGTTGGGGTAACTTTTGTTTTGGTCCTCTTTGGAGAAGTTGCACCAAAGGTCTATGCCAATATAAACAACAAAAGATTTGCTCAATTTATGTCAAGGCCAATGCACTTTCTGTCTATAATTTTCAGACCTGTGAGCAGCCTTCTTGTCAGTTGGTCAACCCGCATGGAATCCCAGTTTATTTATCAGCGCTCCGGACTTGACGACACAAGCAAAGAAGAACTGGACAAAGCAATTCTACTTACCGTTAACAATGTTCACGAAAGTGAAGAAGCTGATATGTTGCGGGGTATTATAAAGTTTGGAAATGTTTCTGCCAAACAAATTATGAAGTCCCGTGTCGATGTTGTGGCAATCGAAGTTGAAGACAGCTACGCTCAATTAATGAAGATCGTAAAAGACAGCGGCTATTCCAGAATTCCTGTTTACAAAGACGATTTTGACGAAATTCTCGGAATGCTATATGTCAAAGATCTCATTGGATATGCAGGTATGCCTGAAGATTTCAGGTGGCAGGCATTGATTAGAGAAAATGTTCTTTATGTTCCTGAATCCAAAAAAATTGATGACCTTCTTAAAGAGTTTCAGCTTAAACGAACACATATAGCAATAGTCGTTGATGAGTTTGGGGGCAGTGCTGGAATCGTCACACTTGAAGATATCATGGAAGAGGTTATTGGAGAAATCAAAGATGAATTTGATGACGAACAGGAAGTGGACTATATTAAGATTAATGATTCCAACTTTATTTTTGAAGGTAAAACCTTACTTAACGATGTGGCCAGGATCATTGGTGTCGAAAAAGGATCCTTTGATCCAATCAAGGGCGATGCAGATTCATTGGCTGGATTATTACTTCAACATTTTGGTTTTATTCCTAAAAAAGACAAGGAACTGTCACTTCATCCGTTTAAGTTTAGAATAGTTTCTGTTTCAAAACGAAGAATTGAAAAAATTCATGTAACCCTCTTATGATTTCAAGATTTCTGTTTTTGTTGCTTGTCGGTGGATTATTTTTATGTTCATGCCGTTCTGAAAAAAATTATCTTCCAAAACCTCGTGTCTATCCGCGTATTGATTTTCCTGAAAAAGGATATACACTTTTTGATAATGAAGATTGCCCCTTCCGTATGAATATCCCTTCATATTTTGAATTCAAGAAAGACAGCCTGAGCCTGGAAGAAGGTCTAAATACAGATTGTTGGTTTGACTTAAGTTGTATTCCTCTGAATGCATCGCTACATATGAGTTATCTTCCTGTCAACTCACGAAAAGAATTTGATGATTTTGTTGAAGATGCTTTTGAAATGGTTGACAAGCACAATGTAAAAGCAAACTACAGAGATGAGTATACGGTTAATATGCCTGGTAAAAACCTTTATGGTGTGACCTTTGAACTAGACGGCCCGGTCGCTGCTCCGCTTCAGTTCTACCTTACAGACAGTACAAGCCATTTTCTAAGAGGCAGTTTGTACTTCCGGTCCCGGGTTAATCGCGACTCTCTAGCCCCGGTCTATAATTTTATCAAAGAAGACTTTGACTTAATGATTGAAAGTTTTCTCTGGCATCCTTAAAATCTACCCTATCAGAGCTTGATTAATTTTATTGTTTTCTTATCGTTTTCTGTTTCAATACTTAAGAAATAATTGCCTTTGTTCCACAACTCTGAATCAGGAATGACTGTTTCCGATTGACTCTTGTTTATAATTCCTGAATAGATTAACCGCCCTTCTGAAGAGAACACTTTAATCTTTCCGGCTTCTCCTTTAGGGTTACCTACCCTTATATTGCTTGTAAAAGGATTAGGAAATACAGAAATATCTTTATCTACCTGGCTATTTCTTAAATTAATTTTTTCATTTAAGCCTGCAACTTCATCCATTGATTCATACTTATCCAAATCTCCTTTTAATATGCCCATGAAATCCAAATGGTGGCTTTTGTCCTGGATGTTTTGAATCCTGACATCCTGTGACAGATGATCTGCAAGAGGATAGTCTGTTGCTGTGGCCATGTCCTGCATGTTATAAAAGATCCATTGTCTTTCCTTGGGCCATTCATCTTCTTCTCCTGATAACAATTCTTCAAGAAGTAAAACATCTTCATTGTTAACTTCTGTATCCTCGTTTATATCTGCAGCCAGGTACGAATACTTGTTCTTAAATTGATATTCTCCATCGACAAATGCTTTCAGAATTTCAAGGTCAGAGTTATTGACCCTCGACATATCACCAGGCTTGTATGCTGTAATTTCATAGTTCCTGTACAATAAGATATCATTTGTCCCATACACCCCGTTTTGATTTGACATAAGGTGCATGACATTATGATGAGGAATGGAATCTATTACTTTATCAAAATACTCGATTGTCAAATTATAAATATGAACCAATACATTTGAAGAGTTATAAAAACTATCAATAACTTCATAATTATATATTGAGTCTTTTTCTGTGATATACTGGTATACCGGTACCCGATCCTTCAACGTGACCTGGACATTTTCCAACTCATCGTGGTCTTCATCAAAAGTTTTTCCGGATAAAACATATTTTTTTCCTTCGTCAGGTTTGCAGTCAGGAATGTTTGCAGCATTATTCTGCACGGAAAGATTGACATAGCAAAATGACTGGTTTCCATTAATGTCTGTAACCCACATTTGTACAGCGTTTACTCCTACGTCTGCACATGTAAATGTTCTTGAAGTCTCACTTGCGTCAGCTGAAAATGAAAATATTAGTGGGCCATTATTACAGGGATGATAAGAACCGACATTAAGGTCCTGTGCCCATACTTCGACCATTCCATCGTCTATGTTTCCATCGTTATCTGAATCGACAGGCATCAAGGCGACATTTAAACCCGAATAACAATAAGGCACTGCTGGTTTGTTGTCTTTGACCTTGATATCAGTGCGGCACTTAACCTCTTTACCACATGCATATTCGACAGTATATTCCACTTTAGTTGTTCCCAACGGATACTTACCGGAAGCATCTGCTCCCTTATAGTCTGCATAGTATGAGTTGTTGCTGATACCATATTCCCCTGTACATGACATACCTTCTACATTTACTAACGGTACATCAACATACGAACTATCACACTCCTGGGCATTAATGACTATTTCCTTTGCGCATGATAATAGAGGGGTTTCCGTATTGCTTATTTTAATGACCTGTGTGTACGTCCAGATGCCGTGGTACTGACTTCCGGGAATATAATTACACCAATCTATTAATGTCCACTTCCGCAATATTTTCTTGCAGTCGGGACCAAAGTAAAAAACTTTGTCATCATAAGATACTCCTACCTGGCTGCATGTCATGTAATCGTAATGGGGTTTATCATATCCATAAGGCAGGTCGTTCGGATGAATACTTGTATTACACCCATATAGCTGCAAATCCTGGTATGGCCAATGTATGTTTGCTGAAGAAAAATGCCCTCCGCTTACATAGATGGTCTGCGTACAACTGACCTGGTTCCAGTATGGATCTTCCACAGTCCAGGTGCGGTATATAGTTCCTGTGTTGCAGGAATTCAAGTTATATACTACTGTGGGTGTGCCTGCATCATGATAAATTCCATAAATGTCATAATAGGCGTTTCCATAAATAGAAAGATCCCAAATTTCGTCATTACATCCTACCCAGACATCGCCAGGACAATAAAGCTGAAATGCCTTTAATGCTGGGGATAAAAAAACAAATGACACACTCAAAAGAAAGGAATAGACAAGTTTCATTAGTTCTCGTTTAGTTTACTTAGTCAATAAAGTTATAAAAAAACATTAAAGTCAGGTCAGCTTTTTACTGTCTGAATTATAAACTTCTCTTTCGGATCAATCGCTGCTTGCTGATATTAATTTTTAATTTAATGTGTTCTGGCACAGATTCTGATATATTAAATAAAAATATAATATTAATGCGTGTTCTCAAGTTTGGTGGAACATCTGTAGCTAATGCCGAAAACCTTGTCCGCGTTGCGGATATTATCACAAACAAAACCGAAGACAGGGAGACCGTCTTTGTTGTGGTTTCTGCATTTAGTGGTGTTACAGACAGTCTTATTGAAATCACAAACCTTGCAAGTGATAATAATTCCGGGTATATCGACAAACTGGATCTTCTTGTAAGAAGAATTGAAAATACAGCCCGGTCCTTACTCTCAGCTGAGGCTTTTCATGAAATAGAATCTAATCTCAAACAGAATCATGAAGCTTTGTCAAGTGTATTATCTGGTGTTTCTTTAATTCAGGAAGCAAGTGATAAAACCAAGGATTTTATTCTAAGTTTCGGTGAACGAAACAGTGCTTATATATTAAGTCAATATTTATTGTCATGTGGTCACAAGGCCGTGTATCTTGATGCACGGGAGTATATCATGACCGATGATTCTTTTGGTTCTGCACGAGTGAATTTTGAAGAAAGCTATTCAAGAATCAATGAAATTGACTATAGTAATAATAATGTTTTTGTTGTTACAGGATTTATAGGTAGTGATCTGAAGTCAGGTAGGACGACAACCCTTGGTCGTGGTGGGTCTGATTATACAGCTGCAATCCTGGCGGCAGGTCTTAATGCAGATTACCTGGAAATATGGACAGATGTAAATGGTGTTTTGACAGCTAA
>JAHHJO010000452.1:0-2251 GCA_018680275.1 Bacteroidia bacterium | reverse complement strand
TTGATATCCTCGTAGGTACACAGATGATTACAAAAGGACTTGACTTTGACAATATTTCCATAGTTGGTGTACTTGCAGCAGACAAGATTCTCTATTTTCCGGATTTCAAAGCCAACGAAAGGGCGTTTCAGTTATTTACCCAGGTCAGTGGTCGTGCCGGAAGACGTGCTAAAAAAGGAAAGGTGATTTTACAAACTTATAATCCCATGCACCCGGTTATCCAGGAAACAAGAGATCATAATTTTAAAGGATTCTATATCAGGGAATTATCAGAACGTAAAAGATTTTTATACCCACCGTTTTTCAGGATGATCCAAATCACACTAAAGCACAAAAAAGCTGACATGGCTGCTGATGCTGCCACGATCATGGTGTCAAAACTTAGAACCTCTCTTGGAAACAGGGTTATCGGACCTACCGTACCTGGTATCTCGAGACTTCGTGGTTTTTATCTCCAGCAAATAACAATCAAGATGGAAAAAGATATCAATATTATCCAACAGATAAAGTCTCATATCCTGAAAATCAAAAATGAGATCCTTGATATGGACGGAAAGAAATCAACGAGGATTATTGTTAATGTTGATCCCTAAGGGAAGTTGATTATCGATTTCTGAATGAGTGACTTTTTACGCTATTGCTCTGGTGGCTATAATGAGTGGATGGACGAATGATCAAAATGATACATTAAGCACTCGTCTTGATAAGTTTCTTTGCTCACTACTGAATTGTTATTTTGGATGTCCCGCCTACAGCTTAAAAAAAACAAATTCACTATCTTCCCTTCATGTTCAAAGCAAAACTTATTGACAATAAAAGTTATTACTCGCTAAGAAGAAAAGTTTTACTGTATGGTTTTATTCCAAATATTTTTATAGGTATAATTTTCGCATTTTCTGGAATAACACTTCTTTATTCCGTTCTTATCTTTCTGATCATTATTGCTGGGGTAATAATTCAGCATAAAACGAATAAAAAATTTGCATCCACATTTGGCAATAAAAAAATCATTATTGATTATTCCTCAATAAACATTGAAGGCAAAAAACCTGCTGACAATCATGTATTTTCAATTGATTCTCTTGACAAAATAATAATTAAGGAGAGTTACCAAATACCGGAGAATTCAACTAAGGATATTATTAATGAAGCCAAAGGGATAACCTTGAAAAATTTTATAGCATTTACTAAGGATGGAGTAAAAACACAGTATGACTTTGTAGTTGATTCACATTACATGCTCGTTCAACTAGATAAGATCATCGCGGTCTGGAAAAACGAAAACAGGCCTTTAGAATTTGTTTGATTGTAAAATCACCCTTCATTGCAGCAAGTACTAATTCAACATATTTCAAATTTATTAGGAACCCAAATCTTAGATACTACACCGGTATCTGGCGGGGATATCTCACAGGCTTACAGAATAGACACAAATGATAAGGCATACTTTGTCAAAACAAACCCCGGTCATTCAGCTTTTTCAATGTTTGAAGCTGAAAAAAAAGGATTGGAAGCTATTCTATCCAGCAATACCATTGCTGTACCTGAAGTATTATTGACAGGGGAATTCCAGGGACAATCATTCCTTGTAATGGAAATGCTTGAACACCGCAGAGCGACGCCTGATGATTATGAAAAGCTGGGGTATCAAATTGCACAGGTGCATTTGGTAAGCTCTCCTCGATTTGGATTCGATGATGATAACTATATCGGATCATTGCCTCAAAAAAATAATTGGCACAACAAATGGACTGATTTCTACATACATTGCCGCCTTGTACCACATCTTGAAATGGCATTCAGCAGATCTTTGATATCTCAAGCAGAAATCCCTCCTGCCAGGAAAATGGAAGAATCACTTGAAGCTTTGTTCGAGGGCATTAAACCTTCTCTTTTGCATGGTGACCTTTGGAATGGAAATTATCTCATTGAAAAAACAGGAACTCCTTATTTGATAGATCCAGCTGTCTATTACGGTCATAGCGAAGTGGATATAGCCATGACAAAGCTGTTTGGTGGATTTGGAGATTCTTTTTACAAGGCTTACCACGCCATCATTCCACTTGATGATAAATCACATGCAAGGATAGAAATTTACAAGTTATACTACTTACTTGTACACCTCAATTTATTTGGTAGATCATATTATCCACAGGTGAAGAGAATCATGGAAACTTATTTCAATTGATGGAGAATTAAAATTGATCTTGTCAGCAAACAGAAATATTTTCTGGTACTTAGTATTCAGTAC
>JAHHJO010000448.1:0-2930 GCA_018680275.1 Bacteroidia bacterium | reverse complement strand
GTATGGCGGATCCCTCTTTCACCTGCCACATCTTAAAAGGGTTCTCCAGTGGTTTTGACATGGATCTCAAACTGTCGCAATCATCTTTTTCAATCATTAACTTAATGGCTTTGTCTATTAATCCCGGCGGCCTGAATGGTGATGTTGGTCTTAAATGTACGACAAGGTCATATTCTTCACCTGACTTCATTAATTCTATAAGTGCATGTTCGATCACCGGGAAGTCTGTTACTTTATCCCCGGAAAGTGGCGCAGGTCTTATAAATGGGACATCAGCTCCATAAGAGGTTGCAATCCTTGCTATTTTTTCATCATCGGTTGAACAAACAATTCTTGAAACCCGGGATGATTCTGCTGCAGCAGCAATACTATAGGCAATAAGTGGAAAGCCATTAAATAATTTAATGTTTTTTCGGGGTATCGATTTGGATCCTCCGCGTGCGGGTATAATTGCAAGAACATTCAAATTTATGCGATAGTTGGATTATCCTTTTTAATACGTCGCAGTTTGTTTAGCGCATTTATTTCTCCGGGATATATTTTCTTGATACCATCACCAATCGCTTTCTCGTTTGCCCTGATGTCCCTTACGAGTCTTTGCATACCTACCGGCTCGACTGATGCAGACTGATCTGAGCCCCACATCGCCCTGTCCAGGGTAAAATGACGTTCTATAAATGAGGCACCCAGGATGACAGCAGCAGATGTTGTTGACAATCCGGTTTCGTGACCTGAATATCCAATTGGTATTTCCGGGAACCTGTTTCTCAGTACCGGGATCATCTTCAGGTTTAATTCTTCGATCGGGCAAGGATAGGAGGATGTTGAATGCGCAATTAATAAATTATCCATTCCCAGGAATTCGACTGCTTCATCTATCTCCTCCATTGTAGACATCCCGGTTGATATTATCAGTGGTTTGCCTGTTGATTTCATTTTCTTAAGTAAAGATAAATCAGTCAATGATGCAGAGCTGGCCTTATACAATGGTGGATTAAATGACTCTATAAAATCTACTGAAGATTCATCCCAGCACGAAGCGAACCATATGATTCCCAATTCTTTGCAATATTCATGTATTTGTGAAAAAGCATCATAATCCAGCTCAACTTTGTGGCGATAGTCAATATATTTCATGCGACCCCATGGCGTATCCCTTTCTATATCCCACTGATCTTGAGGAACACATAATTCAGGAACACGTTTCTGAAACTTCACAGCATTGCATCCTGCACTGTAGGCTTCTTCAATCAGTTTCTTAGCTATGGTAAGATCACCATTATGATTAATTCCTATTTCAGCGATAATAAAACATGGCTTATTATCTCCTATGATGATATTTCTGAATTGTACTTGTGCCATAGGCATTAAGGCTTGAAAGATATTAATTAACCCTTACTTCTGCGTCTTTATTTCACTTTTCAATATAATTCGGGCAAAGTTCCGGCCAATTTATTTCAGTTTAACAATACAGCCGGGTTATCAAGGTAATCCCAGGCATTCAATCTGGACAGGTCAAGTTTGAAACTTATTCTGCTTAATACAGATGATCCGTTATAGAATTGATCAATTTCATCAGAGTTGAATATGGGGATATATATTCCGAATAATTCATCCATTTCTATAGCGAGACCACCACTATAATAAAAGCTGGATTTGAGGGGATCACTGATTGTGGCCTTGGTACTCACCAATGCAAGATCAAGGAAAGGCCTGAGATTTAATTTCCTGAATATACTCCAAGGAACATCAGACTTCAGATTTAAAGCCATTGCCCAATTATTACTTTTTCCGACATTGCTGACATTACCCGTGCTGGTCTTGAAACCACCATCACGGACATTTATTTGTCTGGAGAAAAACCCTGATTGATCAGACCTCGCAAAGTAATAGGAATCAAAAAGGTAATCATTGACTCCTAAGCCGGCAAGACCAAACGACCCACGTGTAAAAATCGATGCAAAAGAAGCTGATTCTCTTTGTGTGTTCATTATAAAATATGTACCAAAAAATCTCAGGTCAAATTTCGATTCGGGCGCAATGGCGATACGGCTCCTGAAATCAGTATTTATCTTCAGGTAGTGCTCTTGTTCAATAACCGTCTCATATTCCTGGTATTCCAATCCAAGCTTTACTTGATTTTGGCTTAGACGTTTGTGCCAGTCAGCATTGAAATTTAATTGGTGAACGAGTGATGATTCATTTCGTATCGAAGTAATATCTAATTCATCAAACTCCAGGTATTCTGTGTCTAGCCAGTGAAGCTTATATTCAAGAGATTTGTTTTTGCGCATTCCATTCGAAAAGAACAATTTTATATGAGGTACAAGCTTCCTGTATTTCAAATTCAAATCCAGGTATTCATTATAATTAAATTGTTTACCATGAATTCCTAATTGCCATTTTCGTATTTTTTGTCCTCCGGGGTAAAAGTCTTTTCTTAAAGAAAAAATGCCAACAGGCGATTGAGATTTAAATCCATAAGCCAAATTAAGATAATACCGGAATGACCCGGAGGGGAAAATATCATTTGTAAGTTGAAGACCAGTCATCAAGCCGTCATACCCGTTTCCCATCACTGAGGGAAACCAATTTATTGAATTGTACCTGCTATCGGTAGTTTTAAATAGAAAGTTAAACCTGGATTTATTCCGATGAAGCAAGGTATTATTATAAAAGTAATGATTGTTCTTCCTGTTGATATCTAAAAAAGGAACAGCGCCATTTATAGATATCCTGTCAATGACATCAGGGTTTATATCCAATTGGAGATCAACGGATTTCCCCAAATCCAGACCTTCCATCCAATGATTGACAACCAGGCTATCCCTCCTGTCATATATTGAAATATGGTACGGAATATTTAACTCCCCTTTCTGACGGACCTCAAGTTTTATACTTTTCTCCAGCTTTTTGACCTGACCTAAAAC
>JAHHJO010000534.1:0-3976 GCA_018680275.1 Bacteroidia bacterium | reverse complement strand
CTTTTATACAAACCATTTTTATCTGCTTCGATCAAAGCATAGACAATATTCGATTTTGATGGCGCAAAGGCCAAACCGATTCTGCCTTTGTCTCCTTCAGGCAACCCTTCTTTTTTTGTAATTTCCTTCCAGTTTTCGCCCCCATCATAGCTCAGATACAAACCGGAATTATTACCTCCCGAATTAAATCCCCATGGTGTTCTGTGGAATTCCCACATGGCGGCAAGGATCTTATTGGGATTGGAAGGATCCGCTACCATATCTGCTACACCTGTGTTCTGGTCAATATATAGCATTTTGTCCCAGTCTTTCCCTCCATTATTTGTTCTGTATACACCTCGATGTTCACTGTCCCCCCAGGCTGAACCCATTGCACCAACAAGTACCTGGTTCGGATTTAATTCATTGATGATAATTCTATGAATAAGTTTGGTCTCTTTAAGACCCATAAACTTCCAACTCTTTCCTCCATCTATGGACTTAAATATTCCTGCGCCGCTATTATGCGAATTCCTCGGATTGCCTTCTCCAGTTCCTACCCAGATCTCATCAGGATTATTCTGATTAAATTTCACCACACCTATGGACTGGGTTGGTTGATCATCAAAAATGGGGTTCCAGCTGATTCCCCCGTTTCTTGATTCCCAGACACCACCGGAGGCAGCTCCGATTATGATATGATCCTTATCCCTCAGGTTGACATCTATGGAAGTAATACGTCCACTCATTCCTGCCGGACCTATATTTCTAAATTTAAGCGCTTTGAAATGCTCAAGATCAATATCCTGCCCTGCCAGGAAACTGAATGAAAAAAATATCAGAAAAAAGGAAAAAAAGGATTTCATAATTCTCGCTCTTTGTGAAAAATGCTGAATATATAGCTTATTCCTCTTTTATTAAAAGGACAACAGGTTTGAACAACCATAGAACGAATAAACCAAAGTAAACAACTCTATTATCCAGCCTTCGGTTCTTCAATTTGATATTCAATATAATTTATCCTGCATATTTTCAGTTATACTGTTTATTCATCTCTGAATTCATATTTTTGCAGCCTATGCAATTTGTATATCCTCAAATATTATGGGTGCTTGCCGCACTTGCTATTCCGATCATCATCCATCTCTTTCATTTTCGGAGATTTAAAAAGGTCTACTTTACCAATGTCAGTTTCCTGAAAGAGATCAAGGAAGAAAAAAGTACCAGGAACAAATTGAGGAACCTGCTTGTTTTGCTCAGCAGGTTATTGGCTTTTACTGCTTTAATCTTTGCCTTTGCCCAGCCTTTTTTATCAAAAGACAACACTGCAAAATCCGGGAAGAGTTATGTAAGCATTTTTGTAGATAACTCAAACAGTATGATGGCTTCCAGCCAGGATGTTCCATTAGTAGATAAAGCAAGAAAAAAAGCTGAAGAGATTGTCAATGCATATGAAGCTTCTGATCAATTTCAGATTGTTTCTCATGAATTGAAGGCATCCCAGCAAAGATGGCTGAACCAGGAAAATACGGTTTCTGCCATTGATGAAATTGAAATTAACCCTGAAGTCAACTTACTTTCAACCATCCTTTCCCGTCAGATGGCTTCTTTCCCGGAAGATGGCAATCATTTCATCTATATCCTTTCAGATTTTCAAAAATCCATTTCAGACCTGGATATCCGGAAGGATTCCACCCTTGAAATAAATTTATTACCTATCCAGTCGGTAAAGGAAAATAATATCTCCATTGACAGTGTTTGGTTTGAATCAGTGGTACCAAGTCTTAACCAGAACAACAAGTTATTTGTAAAACTGAATAATCATGGTGATGAAGTCCGGGAAGATATCAGGGTGAGTCTCGTTCAAAACGGACAAACGCGTCCTGAGGGAACCATTCGCCTGAATGCCAGCAGCAGCCGGATAGATACGATCAACCTGTTGTTCACTCAGCCCGGATGGCAGGAACTGGAAGTCCGTATAGACGACTATCCCATTCAATTTGATGACAGTTATTTTTTAAGTTTTAATATCAAGGATAAACACAGGGTCTTGTCAATCCAGGCAAGTGGAACCAACAGGTATATGGAAGCTTTATTTGATGGTTTGAATCAATTTGATCTTGAATCCGTAAATCTTGCCAATATCAAATACGATAAATTGTCTGAAAATGATCTGATCATTCTTTCAGGATTATCTTCAATATCGTCCGGTTTGTCAGGTTCTTTAAAAAGTTTTATTGAGAATGGGGGAAATGTTCTTGTCTTTCCTGCACCAACTCTTAACATTGAAAACTATAACCAATTCCTGAATTCACTGAATGCAAATTCAATTCGTGAATGGTCAGAGCAGGAAAGAAACGTGCATAAAATCAATACATCAGAATTTGTTTTCCAGGATGTATTTGAAAGAGTAGGCAACAATCTTAAACTGCCTTCTACAAAATCAAATTATTTGTTTACATCATTTAGTTCACGCGCTGCTACCCCGCTGTTGCAATACAGGGACGGAAACCATTTTCTAAGTAAATATCAATTAGGAAAAGGTGAATTATTCGTTTGTGCAGCACCACTTGAAAAAGATTACAATGACCTGGTGCTTAATGCTGAAGTATTTGTGCCATTGCTATACAAAATGGCTTTTGCAACCAACGACGAAAATAAGATCGCCTATATTATCGGAATTGACAATTTCACAGAAGTCAATAATACGACCAGTTCAAATGAAATGATTTACCAGGTAAAAGGCGAAGACGCTTTTATTCCAGGCCAAACCAACCTAGGAGCTACTACACTGATCAACTTCAACAATATGATCAGCAGAGCAGGTCAGTACCAATTAACTTTGGATAATGAGACAAAAGAGGGCCTTGCATTCAATTACGACAGGTTAGAATCGAATATGGAGTACATGTCCAAAGATGAGTTGAATGACCGTTACGGAGAAAATGTGAATGTCCTTGACAATATATTAGAGGCAAATCTTACTGACATCATTAAAGAAAAGGACAAGGGTATTACTTTATGGCGTTGGTGTCTTATCTTAGCCTTGATATTTCTGGCGATAGAAACTTTATTATTACGATTTTGGAAAGTCTGATATAGAATGTCAATTCTTATAAAAAATGCCCGGATAGTTTCACCCGGCTCCAAATTAAACGGCACTCAAAAAGATATACTTATCAAAAATGGCCGAATAGAAAAAATATCGAATAAGATATCTGATAAATCGGCTAAGATGATAAGTTCGGAAAACCTTTATGTTTCCCCGGGCTGGATGGATATTGGTACATGCGGAGCAGAACCGGGATTTGAGTTCAGGGAAACTTTCTCAAGTCTGTCAAAATCAGCAGCATCGGGTGGTTTTACCTCGATTGCTGTATTTCCGAACACGAACCCTCCCGTTGATAACAAATCATCTGTTCAGTTTATTCAAAACAATACCAGGGACGAAGTCGTCGATTTTTATCCAATTGGAGCAATCTCCAAAAATTGCAAAGGTGAAGAAATCACCGAAATGATCGATATGGCCACCCATGGTGCCATCGCATTTTCTGACGGTAAAAAATCTCTTCAATCAAATGGCGTTCTGCTTCGGGCACTTCAATATGCAAAATCAACCGGGCGAATAATCATAAATCACCCTGATGACCACAGTCTGTCCAATGGAAATAACATCCATGAAGGTGAAATAAGCACAAGCCTTGGCCTTAAAGCATCTCCCAGCCTCTCGGAAATTCTGACAACGGAAAGAGATATACTTATGGCAGAATATGCCGAATCCATGATTTTGCTTCATAACCTGTCCTGTAAGGAAAGCGTAGATAAACTTTTGAAATTGAAATCGTCTTTTGTGGCAAGCTCAGTTTCATACCTGAATCTCTGCAAAACCGATGATTCCTTAGCAGATTTCAATGTCAATTATAAAACCAATCCTCCTTTACGTTCTGCAAAAGACCGGAAAGCATTGATCAAGGGTATCAATCAAGGTGCTATAAAT
>JAHHJO010000469.1:0-2876 GCA_018680275.1 Bacteroidia bacterium | reverse complement strand
TTATTACTCCATCAATAGCACCATCCGTACCTCCATTACAGGAGACGTTGGTCACGGTCGGATTAATGCCCGCCACACATTGTGCATTGAGTTCAGAAAAAGAAAAACCCATCGTCAGGAAGAGGATGGGTATAAAAATTGAAACTATTTGTTTCGAGATTTGATATACTGTAGAGTGAACTACGGAACACACTGTGATTGGTATTACAGTGCTTACATTACAACATTCAAAGTGTAGAGTAGACTTTGTCATAGTTGGTGATTTATTTTTTCAATTACATAATTTTAATTACAAAAGGACTTCAACAACCCGATAGCTGAAGGATCGCCCAACTCATCTGCTTTTTGCAGATCACGGCAGGCACCTTCCCTGTCTTTATTCATAATTCTGGCCATAGCTCTTTTGCTATAAGCCACAGGATCGGATCCATTTATCGAAAGATAAGCGTCCAGGTCCTTAATACTAGAAGTGTAATTTCTTAAATTGAAGTAGGCATGACTTCGATGAAAATATGCTTCAACAAGGCTTTTGTCCATTTTCATAACCCGGTTGAAATCTTCAATCGCTCCTTCGAAGTCAGATAAATTATTCTTGACGACACCCCTGTTGAAGAGGCTCATTAAGTCTTTGGGATTGATTTTGATCAAATTGTCAAATAAATCCAGTGCTTCGCTGTTCTCTCCCAATTTGACATAGGCAAGACCCAATCCTCGTTGGGCATCCGGATAAATCTTATTCATATCCAGTGCTTTCTCAAAAGCAATTTTGGCCATGCCAACACCCGGTGTCTCCATGAGATACTGTCCTTTGAGCATGTACAGGTATGCACTGTTTGGATTTAACTCTATTGCATTATCAAGACTTGCAATGGCCCCGACAATATCGTTGGTCGCTTTCTTGAACAATGCTTCTGTAAGGATGATTTCTGAACTGTTAGGGTACTCCTCTTGCAACGCTCTCAGATTTTTCCTGTTCATCAATGCATGTTTGATTTCTCCGGTAGTGAAAATCATTCTGAGTCTAACAATTTCAGCCACCGAATTTTCCGGATCAAGCGCAAAAGATCGATTCATATCTTCCGATGCCATTTCTGAATTATTCATTGCAAGGTATGACATGGCCCGTGCGCCAATCAGATCTGCATCCATACAAGAATCATCTATGATCTGATTGTAATAACGAATGGATTGATCATGATTACCCTTGAGGTAATGATCAATTGCCAGTTCTTTTATTTCATTAGGAGATTGTTGAGGATCAGGAATATCCTGTGCAGTGGAATTTATACTAGTCAGTATAAATAAAAATACGACTAGAACCACCGTGTTTAATAGCTTAGGTTTTAGCATTTCGATTTGATGGTTTCTATAACATAATATGAGGAACAACAATGAACTATATCGGACAAATTATGTGCAGAATCGGACTTTTTGCGAAAGATTTAATCAATTCATTGTATACATATGTCCATTTTGGACAATGAATATACAAGACAGGACATATTATGATAAAAGTTTATATCAAAAGCTAAAACGAGTTATGCGAGCCGACTCAATAATAATCCAAATGCTACATTTTTTAAGATCAATGTATTCTGAACTGCTTTTAAATAAGCTAGTTATATTCTAACTATTTTTTCATTAATCGATCATCTTTCCTATAAAGATTCTTGCCATCCTCCTTTACAATTTGCCAGGATTGATAATTTACTTATGTGTTTTTTTGAGAGGTACCTAAAACAAGCAAGTTCATAAATATAATTGCCATTTGGATTGTGGTGAAAACTGTTCATTAAAGCCACGACACACCGATTTGTCATGGTTGGTTTGAATTTCTAAGTTTCAAAGGTGTATAGTAGCATAAAATATGGCTAAAAGCATTGGATTTATATGACATAATTCATACATGTCCTCAATTATGTTCCACTATCTTCTATCGTCTTGAAGAATTAATATTGTCATAACATTTATTGTCTAGCTAAATCAGAGAAAATCCAGACTGGAGAGCATTTTCAATTTAAAAATTAAGCATGAATTTGTTTTCTACTACAATTACACGAAATAATGGAAAGGTTTTAAAGGATAAAACATTCACTCTGATTCTTTTTAGCAGAATTTACTCCCACATTTTTAATAGACCATTTAATACAGAAATAGCTTTGCAAATCAAAGCAAGCAATAATCTGTTCTTCTTTAAAAAATCAAAACCCGGATTATGTTTTTTGATATTTAATGAACCAGTTGTTTATCTATAATTATATTGAATGAAATAAAAAAAGCCACCCCTTAAAAGAGGTGGCTTTCTCATATAATCAAGTTGTATTAGTTTCCTAACTTAATCACTTTCAATCGTGCCTCGCCTGACGAGGATATCGTTCTTACATAGTACATGCCTCCGATAATATTATCTCCCCTGAATCTCACTTCTTCATATCGGCCTACATTTCTCAATTCTTTGTATTCAACCAGTTCACCCAAATCATTGATCAGTTCGATTCTTACATCTCCTATATCTCCTTCAGAATAAAGGTCAATAGTCAATTCGAGAACGAATGGATTCGGATAAGCTTTCACTTCAATAAACTGATCGGTCAATGTTGGTATAATTGCCCTTTCAGTAATATCTTCAGGAAGAACCAGGGCTGCATGTGGCATTTCTCCACATGTCACCCCGTACTTGTCTTCAAGTCCAATCAACGTGGCAGCACCATAGGCATCACCTATTGTAATCGGCACAGAACATGAAGTATGGAATCCGACAGTTTGCAATAATGTACCATTCACTGCATCGAATATGTGCATGTATGATGAACTGCTGAAGTAATCCTTACCTGCATTTCCTGCATCAATCATGAATGTATCATTCAGTATTACAT
>JAHHJO010000247.1:0-12749 GCA_018680275.1 Bacteroidia bacterium | reverse complement strand
CATTGCTGGTGTTATCATTGGTAAACAGAAAGATATAGACCAGATTATCATGGGAGAACATGAATTGCTGGGAGCAAAGATGGCGCCTTTTGAAGGGTGGCTAATACTTAGGAGTTTGCGAACATTACAAGTAAGGATGGATGCACACATGAAGAAAGCCATGGCCATTGCAGCATTTCTTGAAACAAAAAAAGAGGTAGTTAAAGTGAATTATCCCGGTCTGAAATCATTTAGCCAATATGAGCTTGGAAAGAAGCAGATGAGTGGATTCAGCAGTTTGATGAGTTTTCAGCTCAGGACCAAGGATATTGATAAAATTAAAAACTTCGTAAATCACCTTAAGCTTTTCAGGCTCGGTGTAAGCTGGGGAGGACATGACAGCCTTGTGTATGCACCGGTGATAAGTTACCTGAAGGAATTGTCACCAGATAAATTTGAAGCCATGGGAATAGATGCTGGATTAATCAGAATTTCGGTAGGGCTTGAAGATACAGATGATATGATCAATGACCTGAATCAAGCCCTGGCGTCAACCATTTAACCATTCTTATTTTACGATAATCTTTTTTGAAACAGGAACGCCGTCTTGAACAACAGTTAATATAACAACTGTAGATGAAGCAACAGATAAGTCCAGCTGTTTTTGGTAACGTCCGGTAAAGTCTCCTAAATTTTCAGAATACAGAAGTTTGCCATCCATACCGGAAAGCAGTAACTGGCTGCCTGGAGTACGCACTTCAAAATCTACAGTGAGCATACAGACAGGGTTTGGATTTGGATATGCGTGTACCTCCTGACCAACAGAAGGAGATACTTGTTTTCCTGTTGGCCCCGATGCTTCCCTGGCTTCGAAAGGCTTACATTCAGGAAGGTCAGTGGTATTGAATAACCAATCCAATTTGATAAAAGCAGGTACATTTTCGGGCGTATTCTGAAAGGCAGGGGAAACAGGGTTCTCCAATGATGCCTGACTGCTCAATGCACTAAAGCTACATATCAAAAGAACAAATAAAAGATGTTTCATAGATGTCTGGAGTTTTAGATCATTTTTCTAAAATACATCTCTTTTTTAGATTGTGGATCTATTTCTACTTGTATCCTTGATTTTCTGGATAATTCAATACCCGTTTTGTCTTCGTAAATTTTCTTGTATTTCTTCCAGATATTGGTAGGTTGTTTTTCTCCATTAATCTTCATGAACTTTCCTGTCAGCTCAAGTTTGTTTTTTTCATTGGTTTGAATCAGATCGTCTTTTATCAAATGGTCAGTAAGGGCTTCTGAGACAGAACCACTATTTTTTTTCGATTCAAAGAAGAAAATATTGTCATCATGTCCTGGATGAGAATAATTAAATAGTGGGTTTTCCTTTTCTATCTTCTCCTTTAAAATAGATACATGATCATCTTCGCCTAGGTATTCGAGAATGATATCATCATGGTCTCCACCAATAATGATCTTGTTTTTATTAAAGTGCTTTGGTGAATACCACTCCAAATGTTTGGGAAACAGGTCAAGGACGGAATCAATTTCAATCACGATATTTTCATCATCGTCATAGAGTTCGCGGATGATTTGAAAGGAATTGAATTGATCTCCGTGTTTGTCTTTCCATTCATTCCGGAATTCTTCCATTTCATATTCAAAATCATTAAGATCAAATTGATAAATATGTTCATCCAGCTCACCAAAAAGCTCGTTTTTTTCCTGGAGTCTTTTCACCAGGGAGTCAATTTTTATAGTACGTCCGAAGGTTTTATCCTTAAAAAAGAACTGCCCGGTATTCTTGTCGCAATCCGGAAATACGGTAATAATATCATGATCTTCATTTGGTTTTAATTCGATGATGATGTCATCATATTCTTCGTATTTTTCTTCTGGAATTTCATCACCATTGATTTTAAGTTTTGTGATTTCACCATTTTCCATTTCCAGCTCCAGTTCTTCATCATTGGTTTTTTTGGTGATATGAAAAGTTTTCTTTTCAGGTATTGTATCAAGGAAGATTGCTATTTCCTCCGTTTCCTGCGGACAATCTTCTATGATGTAGACATCAAGATTGGATGACTTTTCAACAGGAGAGCTGTTGTCACTAGTGTTTTTTGCAAATGCGAAAACTGAAGTGAATACCAATAAGAATGCGATAAGTTTTTGTTTCATGTTTGTAGAATTAGCAGGTAGGTTAAGGATACGCAGTATGCGTTGACTGAATTGACTTTTATTTCCCGAAAATGAAAGCGCAGGATTGTAACTTTTGTGTTTAAGGTCTTGTAACTTAACAAGCGTGCGTGCATAGGAAATTGAATTGCCGGTCATATCAATAGCCATGTCATCACAACAATTCTCGCGTTCAAAACTAATTCGGGATGAGATATACCATATGCCCGGATGATAGTAGAACATCACTTCGGCAAAAGACTGCAACAGGTTAAAAAGAAAATCATGCCTCTTGATATGGGCTAACTCATGGGCAAGGATCGCTTCTATTTCTTCTATGCTTAACTGGTTAGCAAGACCGACTGGAAAAAGAATAACCGGCTTGATATATCCCATGACCAATGGGGTTGTAATTCTGTAAGATTCATGTATGATTATATTACGATGGATATCATATTTTTTCTTGAGTCGTTTGAGGACGTTGATCAATTTACTGTTGTTCAGCTCAGCTTTGTTAACTATGTGGCGGATATAAAAATATGCCCCGGTAAACCTTAAGAGAAAAAGTAGAGATCCAATGATCCAGGCATTTACAATTACAATACTGTATTTATTAAAAAAGTCCAACGAAAATGGCAAAATTGCAGCAGGGTTGTTTTCTGAAACAACAGAATTCAGAACACCAACTGAAATGATCTGGCTTGAAGAAGCTTCAAGAAAGTAAGTTCCAAATGTAACAAGAACAGTCACCATTGAAACGCCTAAGGCCGCAATGGATATGTAATACCTGTTTATTGAAGAAGACTCAGGAACAAATCTTAAAACCAGGCTTAACAAAAGAGCGATTAACCCTATTTGCCAGATTGAATGCAACAGTGTCATAGCAATGGCATAGCTTAGGTCAGAGGACAGGAATGAAGTTATCATGATATTAACTTTTCGTTTCTAATTCATTGATAATGGCTTTGAGTTTTTCCAACTCTTCAGGACTTGCTTTTTGATTTCCAAGCGCCTGCATGACAAGACGCATGGCCGAACCCCGATATGTTTTTTCTATAAAGCTGTCGAGCAAACTACGTTGTGTATCACCTTCCTTGACTGCGGAATGATAGATATGTGTCCGATTCTCTGTATTCCTGGATACAAGTCCTTTCTCAGTCATAATTTGCATGATCTTAAGTGTTGTAGTGTATCCTACCTCCCTTTGTTCGTTTAACAGATCATTGACCTGTCTTACTGATGACGGACCATGAATCCAAAGAACCTGCAATATTTCCAATTCTGATTCAGTGGGCTTTATTTTCTTCTTTAATGTCATATCGATTTAACAGCTTTATGTACGAAAACAATCGTAAATTAAAAATTTATTACGAAACATGTCGTATGTTAAGAAAAATTTAACTACTTCTTATTTGATCAATTAATGATCCTATTGACCGGTAGAAGAATTTTTTTGAAATCTATCATTGCATTAAACAAGCAGATTTGGGAGTAATGGGGAAGATCCGTCAATGTGATCTTTTTTGGATGGATTATACCTGATCTAATCAATTGTTCTCTTTTTGTCCCACAAAGAAGTGGCTTCCAGGGGGTAAACCAACTGCCCTTGCTTAATAATGCGACATTACAATAATAGCTATCTGTAATTAACCCCTTTCTGATAATAAGAATATCATCCGCTCCTGATTTTCTTTTAAACAGATCATCCAGTGACTTTCTGTTTTCAAACTTTAGTCCATATTCGATACAGTCATCATGAACCAAACGAAGTGATTGAATTTTTCTAGTTGTATAATCCTTGAACGAATAACTGAAAGACTGGTTATCATAAATAATTTTCAATTTTACTCTTCCTTGCTGCTGTGAAGCTTCTGCGAACATCTTTTCAAAATTGAAAAACGGAAGACAGCCAAAATGTTGCCACAAACTGTTTCGCATTCTTTCTAAATGAAATGACCAGTTATAAACATGGCCATTATAAACAAGGACACTTTCAATTAGTCGGGACATATATCTTTTGAATAATTTCTTCGTACTCAGATCGTGTTTTACTCATAAAGGTGAGTCCACCACCACTACGATAATTATAGTCACTGCCATCTTTTTGTATATATCTGATCATGACAAATGAATCTAAAGAATATCCATCAAATACCCCACACACACCAGTATAATAACCTCGGGGTTCTTCTTCAGCGTCACGGATAATTTCAATGGTCTTTTTCTTAGGTGCGCCGCTTATGCTACCTGCAGGGAGTAAGGTGATAATGATATTACCAATTGTTTCATTGTAGTTTTCAGGAAGTTCCCCGATTATCCTTGAGCTTACCTGGTAAATAGACCCTGAACTGCTTTTGATTTTATCTAGGTACCTGAACTTATCAACCCGTACTTTTTTAGCGACCATGCTAAGGTCATTACGGATTAAATCCACAATGGTATTGTGTTCCGCTTTTTCTTTTCTGTCGTTCAGAATAATTTGATCTGCATTTGGAATCATGGCATCGATGGTCCCTTTCATTGGGTAAGACGATATTATGCCGTTTTCAATCCTGACAAATGTTTCGGGAGAAAACACGACAAATTGGTCCTTGAAGTAGAGCTTGTAAAGAGACTTGCTTTGATAATAAACATCCAGAAGAGAACCTGATAACTCAACAGGTGTTTTAACAGTAAGATTAACGAGGAAACTGTTACCAAAATTAATCTCTTTGAGAACCTTGTCAAATGCCTTTTTGTAAGAATCAAAGTTTACTGGTCTGGGTGAAAGAGATACCAAATCGGTTTTGTGATATTCAGAATTCTCTTTTGTGAACAGCCCGGTTTTGAGAAAGATATCATCATCAAGATCTTCAAGAGGATATAGCCGGATATCGGCCATTTCAAAATCTATCATAAAGAAAAAGGGTTTGCGTTGCATACCCCATAAATTCATCTGACTTGTAGCGGCTGTCTGTTTCACATATAACTATATACAAAAATACCGGCAAGAGTTCCCTCCAGCCGGCATTTAATTGGGATGGGATAATTATTTCTTGTCTTTTTTAACCTTGACCTTTTTCTTTATGATTATTATTTCTTCTTCCTTGTCTTCACCCTCATGGTCATGCTCTTCATGAAGTTCGATTACTTTTTCCCAGGACTTGTGTTCAAAAGCGTCTTTTCGTTCCTGCAGGACCACTTCGAAAGCTTTCCTTTCTCCATCTCTATGAGCTTCGATTATTGCAATATCATTTGGATTAAACCCTGATAATGCTCCAAGAAGGCTCTCTATCGAGGTAACCGGGGTATCGTTGACTCTTGTAATCACATCACCTTCTGTCAATCCCGCTTTTTCTGCAGCTGAACCTTCCATAATGCCAGTAACCTTCGCACCTTTTTCAGCTTCTTCAATAAACACACCCAATTGCACCTTATTGCTGTTTTTATCCATTTCCTTTTCTACAATAACCTTGATGTCCTCATGGTCACCATCCATCATGAAAATGTTTATACCTTTTTCTTCAAGCATTTTTTTCACATCATCCGGTAATTCATCACCTTCAAGTTCGAGTTCAATAACTTCTTCATTACCATTGCCCTTGGTTATGATCTTTATGTCCTTATGCTCTTCATCTCCTACTTCTACTTCCACATCCATATACATTTCCAAATCATGTTCTTTCATGATTCCCTTAAGTTCTTCCGGCATTTCTCCTTCTCCGTTCCATTCGATTACTTTTTCTTTTCCGTCATCGTCGAGAACAACCATTTTATAGGCTTTCTTTTCTGTCACTTTAACATTTTCTCCATCTTTAGAAATCCATATATTCTCTCCGGCTTCTTTCAGGTGTTTTTCAGCTTCCTTACCTTCCTTGACAATTTTCTTTTCTGTAACATTACCGTCTTCATCGACCTTTTTTTCTATGACGATAACTTTCTTTGTCTCTTTGACTTCCTGTGCAGATAAATGAGAAATACTCAAGGCACTAAACAAAGCCAGAAGACAGACAGTAAAATAATTCTTTATCATTTTTATAAATTTTTGGTAAATATAGAATAGTTTCTACGAAACATTTCTTAATAAAAATCTAAAATTTGCGTTTATAGGATATGAAAAATTCGATAAAACCACTATTTCTGTCTACAGTTTTACTGGTTGCTTTTTCCTGCAACCAGCAAATTATGATTGAAGAAAAAGATGAAAATGGCGTCATCCTGGAGAGGTATCAAATATCTAAAGACAGTTTAAAACACGGAGAGTATGTTGCTTATTATGCTTCCGGAAGTATAAAAGAAAGTTGTACATATGTGAAAGGCAAGCTCCAGGGAGATCGCAAGATTTTCTATGAAAACGGGGAAACGGAAATTCACGAAACATATGATATGGACGTAATTAATGGACCTTATAAAGTTTATCATGACAACGGAAGTCTGAAACTCGTTGTCAATTATTATGACGGCGTAATGGAAGGGCCATTAAAAGTATATTACGCAGATGGTATTTTAAAAGAAGAAATCACCATGAAAGATAATAATGAAAACGGGCCGTTTAAGGAATTTCATCCCAATGGTAATATTAAATGGGAAGGACAATATCTAAATGGCGATAATGAATTTGGAGAGCTCAAGGAATACAATCAGGAAGGCGTCCTTATCAGGATTATGTTGTGTGACTCTATGGCGGTATGCAAAACAAGCTGGAAACTGACAGATGCCAATTAAGGGAAAAAACTATATGCCGACATTTTATGCCTGTCTGTTCAATACTTATTAATGATTCACCTAAGTTTGCGTTGTCTAATTAAGCTATGAGGATTAGTAATTATATCATCGTTTTCGTTATACTGTTTTTATTTCACAATGATGTCTACGGACAGATAGGTGGCAGGTTTGCCTTTGAATCTGCAGGTTTACCCGGGAATGCCAGGTTAAGCGCTCTGGGAGGAAGCCTGATTGCGGTCATAGATGAAGATGTGACACTAGCCCAGATCAACCCGGCTGCACTAGATAGCTTATCTGATCACCAGTTTGCCATTAACCATAATTTTCATTTTGCAGGCACACAATTTGGGAACCTGGCATTTGGTAAACACCTGAAAAGATCAGGGATATCAACCCATGCTTCTTTTCAATACTATGATTATGGGACTTTTGATCTTACAGATGATATTGGAAATATAAATGGTGAGTTTTCAGCTGGTGAATATGCATTTATTGTTGGTGCTTCCAGGCAGCTTAATGAAAGGATAAGGGGAGGAGCGAATTTCAAGATGATGTTTTCAAACTATGAATCCTATGGCTCCTTTGCCCTTGGGCTGGACCTCGGTATACATTACAAAGCACCCGGGTCAAATACCAGCTGGGGGCTTGTAATAAGAAATATTGGACATGAACTTGATGCCGTCGTTGACCAAAAACGTGCACTTCCTCTTGATATCCAGTTTGGCTTCTCCAAAAAACTGGAACATCTCCCATTCAGGTTTTCTATCATTGCGCATCAGATGCAAAAATGGTATGTCCGCTATGATGATCCTGATGCGGACAGGCAAACTGATATTTTCGGAAATATCTCAGAAAAAAGTGGATTAAGTAAATCTGTGGATAACTTGTTCAGGCACCTGATATTTAATGGTGAATTTTTAATTGGAAGGATGGAACAATTCAGGATAAGGTTTGGATATAATCACTTTCGAAAACAGGAACTGAAAGTTTCAACCTTCAGGAGTTTAGCGGGATTTTCATTTGGAATCGGCTTTAACATCAAGAAGATCAAGATAGATTACGGAGTGGGATATTACCATATTTCAGGAGCTAATAATCACTTGAGCCTCAGATTGAATATGGACAGGATTTTCAACAAAATCTAAAAAACGAAACGTTTCGTAGATTAATAGTCTAGGCTTTGTCCTTATTTATTAATTTTACGACACAATATATTCCACATAGAGATAATACAGATGGAGATAAATTCCCTAAAAAAGGCAAAAAACATAGCGAGCTGGACCGTTTTTGCGATAGCGATGGTCGTATATTTCTTTTCAGTAGAACGAACAGGCAGCCTTTGGGATGTTGGTGAGTTTATTTTAGGAGCGTATAAACTGGAAGTAGTACACCCGCCGGGAGCACCTTTGTTTATGCTGATTGGCAGATTGTTTGCGTGGGTTGCAGAGCTCGTATCAAATGATCCTGCGGACATTGCTTTTGCTGTAAATATGTTATCAGCCACCTGTACTGCATTTGGAGCCTTTTTAATAGCTAGGATTACAATTCTACTCTCAAAAATAGCGATGGTTGGCCGTGAAGGCGAAACTACAGCATCGCAAAACATGACCCTGACCTTTGCTGGTTTAGCAGCCGGACTTTCTACAGCATTCACATCTTCAATCTGGTTTTCTGCAGTTGAAGGAGAAGTATATGGAATGTCCACATTTTTCACGATCCTTACCTTATGGTCTGCGATGCGGTGGTATAGTCTTCCGAATGAGCCTAAAAGCGACCGTTGGCTCGTATTGACGGCCTACATAGCAGGGTTATCAATCGGGGTTCACCTTTTAAGTATTCTGACTCTGCCTGCTGTTGGAATCCTTTACTACTTGAAGAAATACAAGGAACACACTTTATGGGGATATATTCTAAGCTTTATCGGAGGAGCGGCAGTTGTGATTTTCATATTAAATTTTGTTATTGTTGGAATTCCAACACTTTGGCAAAACCTGGAATTACCGCTGGTTAACTCTTTCGGATTACCTTTCCATTCAGGACTGGTAGCTGCAATCCTTATTACCGGAGCTCTTGCTTTTTTCCTGTTAAGATGGACTCACACACACAGAATGCAAAAGCTGCAACTTGTAGTTATCGGCGCATTGATGATCTCAATTGGTTTCTCAACTATTGGTGTAATAGTCATTCGCGCCAATGCGGATACACCGGTAAATATGAATGTGCCAAGTGATGCAATCAGACTTCTGCCATACCTTAACCGGGAACAATATGGAGAAAGAGCACTTTTATATGGTCCTCATTTTGACGCCCAACCCAAAGACTTAAAACGTAAAGACAGGTATGGACGGGTAGGAGACAAATATGTTGTTGTAGACGAAAAACTTGATTATGTTTTCGACAATAAGGATAAAATTTTGTTTCCCCGTATTGGGCATACTGAAGGAGCCAGACCTGCATTGCACAGGAACTGGCATGAGGCTATTATGGGAGATAAACTTAAAGGACGTCCGGGGTTTTTGTACAACATGAAGTTCATGTTCAAGTATCAGATGGGCTGGATGTACTGGCGCTATTTTATGTGGAATTTTGTAGGCAAACAAAATGCACAACAAGGTTTCATGCCATGGGATGTAAGTTCCGGGCATTGGGCATCCGGAATCAAGGCAATTGATGAAGCACGGCTTCACAATATGGATGAAATCACAGACACCATGAAAAATCACAAAGGGACGAATTCGTATTTTTTCCTTCCTTTGATTTTCGGCTTATTAGGGCTATTCTGGCATTATAAAAATAGTTCAAAGGAATTCACGGCAATATTTATTCTGTTCCTGATAACCGGACTCGGATTGATTATATATTCAAACCAACCTCCAAATGAACCAAGAGAAAGAGATTATGTTCTGGTCGGTTCCTTTTTTACTTTCTGTATCTGGATTGGAATGGCCGTACCATTCCTTGCTGGGGTTATAAAGCAAAAACTGAATCCGAAAATGACGTCTATTCTTGCCGGGGTCCTGGTATTGACAGCGCCATTGCTGATGGCCTTTCAAAACTATGATGATCATAGCAGAATGGGGCATTATGGCTCGAGAGATTATGCTGCAAACTTTCTGAACTCTGTTGATAAAGATGCCATTATTTTCACCTATGGTGATAATGATACATATCCTCTATGGTATACCCAGGAAGTTGAAAATATCAGGCGAGATGTTCGGGTTGTTAACCTGAGTCTTATAGCCGTTGACTGGTATATTGAAAAACTAAGGAGAAAAGTAAACGATTCTCCACCAATAAAACTGACCGTGCCAACGGAAGCCTATAGGGGAAATAACAGGAACCAGGTGTTCTTTTTCAATCCATCGAACAGGGAAGACCTGGCCACACCAATAGATATAAACACCGAACTTGCATTTATTGGAAGTCCTCAGAATAATGTACAGGGACAATCCTATATGCGGACGAGAAATCTGTACATTCCGATCAATGCTCAGCGGATGTTTCAAAATGGCATGTTTTCTCCGAATGAATCCCAAAATATGGTCCCAAGGATTGATATTTCCCTTCCCAAGACCAATTATATTACAAAAGACCAGCTTTCTGTTCTTGATGTCATTGCTTCTAATATTCATGAAAGACCGATCTATTTTGCAGTGACGTGCAAGAATGACAAATTATTAGGCATGAATGACTATATGCAGATGGAAGGTCTGGGACTCAGGGTTATTCCAGTAAAGTCGCAAAGTATAAGAGGTCTGTCGATCTATGGAAGTGGACGCCTGGATACTGGAAAAACCTATAATAATGTAATGACAAAGTGGAAGTGGGGGAACTTTGATAAGGAAGACAAGTTTATAGATAATAGTTATGCTGCAGAAATACAGGCCATGAAGATCGTTATGATGAGAACTGCAGAAGAACTTCTGGACAAAGGAGATACAGAGCGGGCAGGAAATATGGCAAAGCAATACTTTGATGCGTTTCCACATTTCAACTTTCCGTACGATGAAAGTATCGTTCCTTTTATAGAGGTATTGTTTGCAGCAGGCCGAAGAGATGAAGCAAAAAAACATATTCTCATACTGGGAGAGGAGACAAGGCAAAAACTTGTCTTTTATGACTCTCTAAGTGAAGATGACTTTGTCAGCTTCCGGCAAGATTATGGTTATGCTGTTCGTGCAGTTTCTGAAGTTCTCAGATTATCAAAGAGAATGAATGACAACGAACTTATCCAGAAATTCGAAGCTGAACTGAGTGCTTATGATATTTCTAAAATAAGAGACTGATGATTATTTGTATTGGATCCGATCACGCCGGATATGAAATGAAGGCTTTTTTAACCAGGAAATTAAAGGAATGGGGACATACTGTGAAGGACTATGGCACAGACTCTCCTGATTCTGTCGATTACCCGGATTTTGCACATCCGGTAGCCACCGAAGTAGCAAAAAACCGAAGGGTAAGATTTGGGGTTCTGATTTGTGGAAGTGCTAATGGCGTAGCAATGACGGCCAACAAACATGAAAAAATCAGGGCAGCAATTACATGGACTAAAGAGATGGCGACACTTGCAAGACAGCATAATAACGCCAATATCATTTGTATACCTGCCAGGTACGTGAACAACAGGACGGCATCTTCGATGTTAAAAACATTTCTTGAAACTGATTTTGAAGGAGGACGGCATAAAAGGAGGGTAGGAAAGATTGCATGCAGCTAATACTTACTGATATGAACATGAAAAGAATCTTTCTTGTCTTATCATTGATCATTGGGCTTACAGAATTAACTGTAGCTCAATATGTAAACCATGTAAGCCCACCGGATACAACAAAAACAGTGATTAAGGATTCATCTGATCTTTCTTACAGGTATGCCCAAACCATTACCAATGAAGATCTGGCCAGACATTTATACACGCTGGCATCTGATAAATACGAAGGCAGGGAAGCAGGTACAAAAGCAAATGATCTGGCGGCAGGCTACATTGCCAATCATTTTAAATCCATTGGACTTCCTGCAATAGGAATAGAAAACACCTTTTACCAGGGTGTCGCTTTCAATCGCACAAGTTGGTCTGAGAACAGTATCAATATAAACGGCAACCCATACAGGCATTTATGGGATTATATGGCATTTGCCAATATCAATGATGATCTGCCTAATCTCAAAACAGAAGAAGTCGTATTCCTCGGATTTGGAATTGATGACCCCAATTACAGTGACTACAAAGGGAGCAATGTCAAAGGAAAAGTCATAATGATCAATAAGGGAGAGCCATTTTCTGAAGACAGTATTTCTTATGTAACAGGAACCAATAAATCATCGTCCTGGGATAATAATGTATGGAAAAAACTGAAGACAGCACAAAAACATGGCGTAAAAATGGTCCTTGTGATAGAAAATGAAATGACAAAATTTCTTGGAGAGAACAGGCGGTTTCTTGTTTCTCCATCACTTCAATTAGGAGATGGCCAGATCACTAATCGTGAGTATGCCAACCACATCTATATTTCAAGTGCAATGGCCAGGGACATCATTGGCAAAAAGGAAAACAAAATAAAAAAGTGGCGGGACAAGAACAGAAAGAAAGGCAAAACCTGTGATATAAAACTCAAGCCAGAGTTATATATCGATATGAAAAAAGACATTTCGGTGATTAAAGGATATAATGTTTTAGGCTTTGTTGAAGGAACAGACAAGAAAGACGAAGTTGTCATAGTATCAGCTCATTTCGATCATCTGGGTAAAAGGGGGAATGATATTTACAATGGTGCTGATGACAATGCTTCCGGCACATGTACTGTATTGGAAATGGCTGAGGCAATGGCCAGGGCAAAAAGTGAAGGACATGGCCCCAGAAGAAGAATACTTTTTTTGTTGGTAACTGG
>JAHHJO010000323.1:0-5365 GCA_018680275.1 Bacteroidia bacterium | reverse complement strand
TTTTTATATACATGATCTTCCAATATGAAAACAAAGCTAATTAGAATATTAACTTTAAAAAGAGATATTTGCTAGTGACTACCGTTTTAGTAAAATGCACAAACCGGTTGCTTTAGGCGTCCCGCCTAAAGCCAAAAAACCCTCTCTTCAGGCGAACGCCTCAAGAAACCACAGCAAGACACCAGAAGAAACCACCCCCCACCCGCCGAAGCCTTGGCGAAGGAGGGCCAAGTCTAGTATCTAATTTTTCCCTATCTTCCATATTCATTTCAAACCATTGATCTGAATTGAAAATTCTACGCCATATATTCCTCCTGATACTCCTGTTTTCAGGCGCTTTGCTGCACGGGCAGGCAATAGCCACTGAGTTTGGAAAGAACAGGGTACAGTTTCATGACGACTTCGACGCATGGTCAATGTATGAAACCGAGAACTTTATCACCTATTGGTATGGAAAATCACGAAATATCGCACAGGCGACCATTCAGTTGGCCGAACTGGATCATGACGAGATACAAAGACTTCTGGAACATACGCTGAGTGACAAGATCGAGATCATCGTTTATATCGATATCAATGATCTTAAGCAAAGCAACATCGGTCTTGAAGAAGCTTTTACAAATACTGCAGGTAAGACCAAAATTGTCGGTACCAAGATGTTTGTATATTTCGACGGCGACCACCTCAACCTGCGTAAACAAATCAGGCAGGGCATTACCAATGTTTATCTCAACTCTATCCTGTTTGGTTCGAGTCTCCAGGAAATAGTTCAGAATGCGCTCCTGCTAAATCTGCCGGAATGGTTTAGAGAAGGTTTGATTGCCTATGGTGCCAGTACCTGGGATTACGAAATTGACGATGAACTCAGGGATCTGCTTTATTACAAAAAGAAGTATAAAGACTTTGATAAGCTTGCCAAGGATCATCCGCGTGTCGCCGGACATAGTATGTGGCATTTTATTGCTTCGGTATATGGTAATAATACGATTGCAAACCTGATTTACCTGACGAGAATTAACAGGAAGCTGGAAAATAGTTTTCTATTTATCCTGGGTGAAGAATACGAACAACTCAAAAGAGATTGGTATACCTACTATAACACCAATTTTGCCACCGAAACAAATAAGTTTGAAAAAACAGAAAACCTTGACAGAGTCCTCTTAAAAAACAAAAAGGGTGTCCCGGTAAGTATGCTTAAGCTGAGTCCGGATGGACAATACCTTGCATATGCAATTAATGACAGGGGCAAGGAGAAGGTCTACCTGAAACACCTGGAAAGCGGGGAGGAAAAAATGATCTTCAAGAACAACCATAAGAACATATTCCAGGAAACCGACTTCAATTACCCGATCTTGTCCTGGCATCCCCGTGGTCATCAGTTGACGATTCTTTATGAAAAAAGAGACATCACCAAACTGAGGAGAATCAATGTGAAAAGTGGTGCCTACGAAGAACAGCTTCTGACCGAAAACTTTCAGCGTGTCTACAGTATGGATTATATCAATGATGATGACTACCTGTTTTCAGCATCCGTTGATGGGTACTCCGATCTTTTCATTTACAGGTCTGATAACAGGAGCCATCGCCGTCTTTTTGAAGACTATTTCGATGATCTGGATGCGTCGGTTATCGAATATGAAGGACGTACATCCGTTCTGTTCCGATCCAATAGAACCGACCTTGAAATAAAGAGACGACGAATAGATACTATCCTCCCGATTCGGAACTTTGATCTCTTTATTCTCAAAGGAATTGGTGACAACATGGAAATGATACAACTCACCAATACTAAAGACTACTCGGAGACACAGCCTGTTTCCGTAGGCAATAACATGGTCCTGTATTTAAAGCCTCAATCAGGCATCCTGAATTCATATATCCTGGATATTGAAAGTGGTCATAGCTTTCCTGTTTCGAACCTGGAAAGAAATACCATCATTCACCATGCAACCCCTGCTGCAGAAGATTACTTGTTCTCCTATTACCATGACGGATCTTACAAGGTCTTCAAAAAAGAATTGGTTCCTCTGGAAACGGCCGCCCCTGATATGACTAACCTGGGGCGATCAAAATATTATGTAAAAGGGTCTTCAGTCATTATCCCATTTATACCTGAGGAAGATAAAGAAGAAGAAATCCGTATTACGGAAGGAATGAAATTTCAGACTGAGTTTCCTGACCCGGTTGACCTTGAACCCCTTGAAGATCAGAAAGAGCAGGAAGAGTCTTCAGAGATATTTGATAAGTACTTTAAAGACTACTATTCTGAAACCGTTCAGGACGGTAAACGTGTGATCAAGTATAACCCGATGCGTGCTTCTGCATCCCGGCTGAAATTCCGGCTGGCAGATTTTACAACCAAACTGGACAATGAGGTATTGTTTGAAGGGCTTGAAAGTTATACCGGGAATGATAAAGAGCTGACCAATATCCCGGTGGGTATCTTGTTCAAAGGCACAATAAAGGATCTGTTTGAAGACTACCAAATCGAAGTAGGTTTACGTATTCCCACAACCTTCAATGGTTACGAATATTTTGGACTCTTTGATAACAACAAATACCTATGGGACAAACGGATTGCCTTCTACAGAAAATCCGAAACTGTTTCAGCGGATCCGACCCTGTTCCCTGGAAGGAAAGAAAAGAGACATACTTTCCTGGGTTTATACCGCTTAAAATATCCTTTTGACATATACAGGAGTATCAGGTTTACGGGGTCACTGAGAATGGATAAGTACTACCAGCTCTCTACAGATATTCAAAGTTTTAATGAAGGATTCAATAACGAAAAACGATTGAGCCTGAAAGCGGAATATGTTTTCGACAATTCCTTTGATGTCGGTGTAAATATTAAAAATGGGACACGGTATAAGTTTTTCGCTGAAGTCATCAACCAGTTCAATTTCGAACTGGAAGATGGTATTGATATAGATCCTTCAGATGGTATTACAGGTGTGATAGGTCTGGACGCACGACATTATATAACATTCTTCAAGCACGCTATCCTTGCATTGAGGGCTTCGGCTGCCAGTTCGTTCGGATCGAATAAGATTGTTTACTACCTGGGGGGAATGGAGAACTGGGTCTTTTCAAAATTTGACCAGAGTATTCCATTGCCGGATGGTGAATCATTTTCATATAAAGTGCTGGCACCGCACCTGAGAGGCTTTGATAATAATATTCGAAACGGAAATACTTTTGTATTGAGCAATACAGAAGTAAGACTGCCGATATTCAGGTTTCTTGGATTTGATCACAACCATGTTTCTTTCCTCAGAAATTTCCAACTGACTTCTTTCTTTGATATCGGCTTAGCCTGGTACGGTCTTGGACCCGATGCGGAAGACAATCCATTGAATACTGTGACCGTGGAAAGCCCGCCGGACAACCCGGTCGTAATTGTGGAAGCAAGGTATTTCAGAGACCCCCTTGTATTGGGTTATGGTTTTGGATTCAGAACGACTCTCCTGGGCTACTTCCTAAAATTTGATTATGCCTGGGGTGTTGAGACCGGGCAGGTTCAGGATCCGAAATTTTATTTCAGCCTTGGAATGGACTTTTAAAAACTGCTGATGAAAACAAGATTTCTATTTATTCTCGTGTTGTTGAGCATGATGGCATGTAAGCAGGACAAACCTGCAACATCCTCTGCGTTTGAAATAAATATCAGGTTGAACCGGGATCCCCAGCGTGTCCATCCGGTTTTTTCTCCTTCATCCATAGGCAGGGAAGTTTTTCAATATATCTTCCTGCCACTGGCAGACTTCCATCCTGAAGATTTGAAACTTCATCCCATTTTAATAGAACAGGTTCCTCAAAGCGAAGCGGCTACAGATTCTACCAATGTTTTCGAAATGAATATCAGGGAGGAAGCCAGTTGGTCTGATGGGACACCGATAACTGCAGAAGATTATGCATTTACTATTAAAACAGTCCTGCATCCTTTGTGCAAAGCGACTGGCTGGAAGCCATACTTTGAATTCTTTAAAGAGGTAACTCTCGATAGTGATAAGCCCAAAAATCTCAAGGTATATATAGATAACAAGTATATGCTTGCGAGGGAACTTGCAGTGACGATTAACCTACTGCCCCGACACATATATGATCCTGAAAACTTATTGGCTAACTATTCGATTTCAGAGATCAATAAAAACAACCCGTCCTTGCAAGACAGTGTACATGTAAAGTTGTTCAATCTTATAAACAATTCTGCCAATCAGAAAACAGACATGGTCCAATGTGGTCCCTACAAAATGACAAGCTACGAGAATGAACAATATATCATTCTTGAAAGACAGGATAGCTACTGGGGTAATAAAATAAAAGGAAATCCTTTCCTTGAAAACAACCCACAAAAGCTCATTTTCAGAATTGTTCCCGACGAGTTGACAGCGATCAACATGGCAAAGGAAAACAAACTGGACCTGCTGACACTTTCAACCAGCAATACCTATCTTGAACTAAAAGACGATGAAAGCATAAGTGCAAACTGGAGTTTCCAGGCCCCACAATTAATCCGGCATTATTATATTGCCTTGAATAACAAACAGGGTTTGCTTGAAGATGTAAATTTGAGAAGAGCCCTGGCCCATCTGGCAGATGTAGATGACTATATGCAAAATATAGACGGTGGTCTGGGCATTAGAACTATCGGGCATTTTCATCCATCACGACAGTATTATAATAATGAACTGGAACCTGTTCCATACGATGTTGAAAAAGCAAAAAATATCCTTTCCGAGACTGGTTGGGAAGACAACAACAATGATGGTGTCAGGGAGAAAAAAATTGGAAACACAACGATTGACCTTGAATTGGATATCCTGATCACAGGTAGTCAACTGAGTAAAAACATGGCCCTGTTATTACAGGAAAGTGCAAAGCAAGCCGGTGTCCGGATAACATTGACACAAAAGTCCACCGCACTGATGCGAAAGGAAAACATCACCAGTTTTAATTATGATATGGTGATGCTCTCCGCCGGTCAGGATGAAGCACCTGACGACCCCTATTCCAAGTGGCATAGTGATAACGCCGTACCCGGGGGCGGTAATTTTATGGGGTATATCAATCCTGAAAGCGACAAGCTTATAGAGCAAATAAGGAAAAGCACGAATGATGATGAAAGAAAACCATTCTACCTGGCCTTGCAAAATGCAATGTATAAGGACCAGCCCGCGATCTTTCTCTATTGCCCATTAAAAAAGATGATGATTCACAAAAGATTGTCCGGGCTTGCAACAACGAAACGCCCGGGATATCTCGCCAATACATTTACCTTGACAGATTAAGGCGATTCTATCCCGGTTTAACTAAATTCATAGGGTCTAAAGTTATCTTTTGAGGAATTATATCATCACAAGGG
>JAHHJO010000472.1:0-12391 GCA_018680275.1 Bacteroidia bacterium | reverse complement strand
CTATAATGTTATTATTAAAAATGAAAATTGTTGGCAGGTTTTACTTCCAGAAAATATTAATCATAAACTGCTTTAAACACAATGAGGATTTCAAATTCAGGGCTATAATTAGAAATTCAAATAGCTTACTTCTCTAAATAATTTATAATATTCTGTTCTATACGTGCCTCAACCTCATCATAGTCTGATTTTATAAAATTTCTGCCAGTTATTTTTTCGTAAAGCTCGATATATCTTTCGGTCACCTTGAGTACAAAATCATCAGGCATCTCTGGCATCTCCTGCCCTTCTTTGCCCTGGAATCCCTGCTCCATCAACCATTCCCTGACAAATTCCTTGGATAGCTGCTTTTGCTTTTCGCCTCTTTGTTGACGTTCTTCATATCCTTCTTTGATGTAGTATCTTGAACTGTCGGGAGTATGTATTTCATCAATAAGAATAATCTCACCATTGTACCTGCCAAACTCATATTTAGTATCGACGAGAATAAGTCCATTCTTTTCAGCCATCTTACTTCCCAGGTAAAAGAGGTCATGAGCATATCGACTCAATACATTCCAGTCTTCTGAAGAGATAATCTCTCTTTCAAGAATTTGTTCTTTAGAAATATCCTCATCATGTCCTTCATCTGCTTTTGTAGCAGGAGTTAAAATCGGGTTAGGGAATTTATCACCTTCCTTCATACCTTCAGGCATAGATACACCACATATGCTTCTTTTGCCTGATTTGTATTCACGCCAGGCATGACCAGCAAGATATCCCCGCACAACCATCTCCAATTTGATCGCGTCTGCCTTATGACCAATACTTACATTCGGGTCCGGACTTCCGACAAGCCAGTTGGGAACGATATCCTGGCTTGCATTCAGAAAATGCAAGGCTATCTGGTTTAATATCTGACCTTTAAACGGAATGGCCCTTGGAAGTACATGGTCAAATGCTGAAATACGATCAGAAGCAACAATGACCAATTGATTTTCGAAGTAGTAGACATCCCTGACTTTTCCCCTGTAAAAATCTGTCTGTCCGGGGAGATTAAAATATGTCTCTTTTAAACCTTGTACCATGAAGTAATACTGATTTGGAATCAAAACGGAAAAATAGTCATTATATGATCATAAGTCCGGGTGTCAGAATAAAAAAATCCCTCAACGCAATTGCCCTGAAGGATTTTATCCGTTAACAACTAATTGTTCTAAAGATACCTTGTAACCGGTACAGAAGGTGCCGGTACACTGTATTTTCTAAAAAATCTTCTCTTAAACATATTAAACCAATTTTAAAAACAATACAAATTTAGAACAACTAACATTACAAAACAATATTTTGTTTAATTAATTATAATTTAATTAAAAATATTTTTAATGTGGCTAATTGCATTATGCACAATACAATATTTTATATTATTATTTTTTATAATATGTTATTTCCGATTTACTTTCTCAGGTCTTCTATCCATTTTGCAAGAAGCAAATCATAGACATAGTAATTTGGCTTGATTTCATCATTTTCATACTCGGCATAGATCAATTCATGTTCTTCCAGGTACTTCAGAGACAATCTCACTGTACTGTGTGAACCAAGTTCATATTTCTGGATAAATGATTTGGATGTGGGCTCCTGGACCTTTCTTTCCTGCCCGATAGCACGAAGTAGTTTCCATTGCTGCGGACTCAAAAGACGCCGGTAGTTCTGAAACATAGGCTCGTTCTCCTTGATGATCTGATTTTTAATATTCTCAAGATCTTCTTCACGCACACTTTTACTCGTCTTTTCATATAGCCTGTGACATAAGTATTGGGTATAATAAGTATGGATTCTTGTCCAGGATAATATTTCATCTACAATAGAATCGGGGATATTCCTGAGACCTTGTCTGAAATGAAATCTGATATACTCATAGTATTCCTTTTCATTGATCTTATCCAGTGGCATCATTTGTGTGGTTCTGAATAATGCCTGTTTGGGTGATGTAAACATTTCAACAAGCATCTGCCTCTGGCTCCCGGAAAAAATAAAATGCAGATTTTGAACATTCTGGATGTACTTCCTCAAAGTAGCAGACAGGGTTTTTCTCTGGTAATGATTAATCTGCTGAAATTCATCAAGGGCGATGATGACATTCTTTTTTTGCTCAGAAATGATGGCCACGAGGCTGTCAAGGCTTAGTCTTACTTCCTGTTCAGTCCTGATATCAAGTTCGAAAGATGGTTGTCCCGTTACCGGGTCAAGGCTGATTTTTGGTCTGAACTTCCCAAAGAACCTGCTCAAACTCTTCAGATAGTTATCATTCTTTTTTTCAAGCATTGCAAGGACTGCTGAACAAATCCTGTTCACAAAGTCTTTTTCATCCAGTGTGTCATAAATATCAATATAAACTGCTATATACCTTCTCTTACGTGCCAGTTTTCCAAGAACATGCTGAATCAATCCAGTTTTGCCAAGTCTTCGAATGGAATACAGGCAAATACTTCTTCCTGCAGTCAAGGCCTCTATCATGGTTTTTGTCTCTTCTTTCCTGTCACAGAAATATTCAGGACCCAGGTAAGAAACTACCGGAAAGGGGTTTTTAGATTTTTGCATAAGACATGAAATGTATGATATAAATTATATGATATGTTTTATGTCATTAAAGTATAAAAAAAATAGCATAATTTCATGTCTGAAACTATATTCATCAAACCTGTAATACTTTTATAACTAAAATGAAAACAAAATCAGTCATTGAATTAAAAGCCATGATTGATACAGGACAATCATTCCAATTAATCGATGTCCGGGAACCCTATGAACACGAATTTTCAAATATTCAGGGAGAACTTATTCCTCTAAATACATTGACAGGTAATTTCGAAAGGATTGACAAAGACAAACCGGTCATCATTTATTGCCGGTCAGGGGCAAGAAGTGGTCAGGCCGTTATGTTCCTGGAAGCTCAACTGGGCCTTGATAATCTCTATAACCTTGATGGTGGCATTCTGGCCTGGTCCGATGAAATTGATCCAAAAATCCCCAAATACTAATTATCCGGAGCGCCATCAGCTATCCAGCATTCAAAAAGATCTCTTTGAGCCTGTGATATTGTCCCGGATTGAGGCATGGTTTTATCGTTAACGACCTCACGCATTAGTGAACCATTATCTGCTTTGGCCTTTAATCCTGCATACGCTGTAAAATCTCCGCTCGGGAATCCAGCTACATGACATCCAGCAACGGCACAACTTGCATTAACAACGGGAAGAATATCCGAACTATAACTCACACTGACACCTTCACAATTATCGGTCATCATTTCACTTTCATCGTCAGAACAAGCTACCATCAGGCAAATAAAAAGGCTAAGGACACAAAATGTAAGACTTAATTTCATACTGTTCTTTTTGACAAAATAAGAAAATTAACGTGGGCTGTCCGAGGAGTCTATGTCATAATCAGGACATTGCAATCAAAACCATACATTGACTTCCCTTTCCAAATGAATATTGTAGGTATCATATACAGATTTCATGATTTTTTCTGATAATTCAAGTATTTCCCTTCCGGAGGCACCACCATGATTCACTAATACCAGAGCCTGGTTCTTGTAAGTACCTGTATTCCCAATAATTTTACCTTTCCATCCACATTGATCAATCAACCATCCTGCCGGAAGCTTGACAAAATCATCATCAACCGGATAATGTGGCATATCAGAATAAGATAATTTAAGTTTCTCAAACTGTTTTACCGGAATTACTGGATTCTTGAAAAATGAGCCGGCATTTCCGATCCTTGATGGATCTGGAAGCTTTGCTGTCCGAATTTCAATTACCGCTTCTGAAACATCACTGATCCCTGGATTGACCACAGCTTTCTCCTTGAGTTTTGACTGTATCGCACCATAGGATGTATTAATTCTGTGGTGGCCTGCCTTAGTTAATTGAAGAATAATCTCACTAATAATAAATTTTCCTTTCAACACATTCTTGAAAATGCTATCCCGGTAAGCAAATTGACACTCACTATTATGAAAACTGTATTCAAGACCATCAGAAACCCGAAAGGCTTTTAAGGAATGTAGTACATCTTTTATCTCAATCCCATAAGCCCCGATATTTTGAATAGGCGCTGTTCCGGCATTGCCGGGTATCAATGAAAGATTTTCTATACCACCATAATCATGATCAATGGCCCACATCACAACATCATGCCAGTTCTCCCCTGCTCCTATAGAGGCAAGCACATATTCTTCTTTCTCAAGAACAATCTCTATCCCCTTGTTTCTGACATGAAAAACAGGAACTTTGACATCAGAGGACATCAAAATATTGCTTCCGCCTCCAAGTATCTTATACCCCTCGCGGATCAAAGCGGGTACTTGTTCAAAATCTAGTTTGCTTGATAATGTGTAGAGCTCATGAATGCTGACATCTATCTGAAAGGTATTGTAATTCCTGGATGATACATGAGTTTGTTTATTCATCAGAGTGCACTGGCCGGATCGGATATTTTACTGAGTTTAGGAATATTAAAATCATACTGAATACCAATATGCAAATTACTTGCACCATCAACATCCGGATCAAATCCATATTTTACAAAACCATGCATCGTAAAACCGGAAATACCAAATCCATAACCGGCCTGGATCACATATGTTTTAAAAAATGATCTTTCACCACCCTTTTCCTTAAAATCATTCGTCTGGTAATAGATCTCAGTCTTGTTAAACTGTATGCCTCCGCCGATTGAAAAACCGAACCTTCCTTCCTTATTCAAACCTGACAGCCCGGCAAAATTAAACTTACCCATAATTGGAAAGGAAGCAGAGCCTAGTCCTTTGTAATCAGCCAGGGACAAGGCTAATATTCCCCAGTTGGCCTGGGCCTCAGCAGAAAACGAGAATGATTCACTACCCAACCAAATTTTGGGACCGATTGCAAGATTCAGAAGAACACTTCCATTAGAAGGGCTTTCAATCCCGTCTTTGGGATTGACATACCTGTTATACAGGTCATTCGAAATCGTTAGTCCTATACCTGTCTGGGCATGCATTGTCGTCAATGACGTCAATGCAAAAAGGAATAATATCAGCAGTCTTTTCATAATTTTAATTGGTATTCAGGGAAAGAGTTTTTAAGCCCTCCCGCTTATAATAAATATTATTGAGCCACACATTTCCTTTACATCGGATTTCTCAAACCAGAATTCTTTAGACTTCCTGACAGCAAGAGAAATAAGACTCTGTGTATTAATTGTCGAATTTGGACCATCATATTCGGCACTTACAACTTTGCCATTTCTATTCACACAAACGTTGACAGCGACTTTACCTGAGGTTTCAGACAGTATAAGAATATTGGGTTGCTGAAGAATCGTTCTGCTTCCCAGGCCATTTCTTATTTCCAAAGTCAGGTCTTCGTCAATATAAATTTCATTTACGCTGTTGTCAGGAATATTGATCTTTTTATTTTCCTTAGGTTTATCTTCAGCCATGTCTCCTTCAGAATCATTCTCATTTTCACTTTCTGGTTCCTGAGCCTTTCCGGTTTCACCCTGGTTGTCGCTTTCATTTTCCTCCTTACTTTTTTCATCATCTGGTAACAAGTCGTCCAGGATACTCGATATTTTTTCTTCAAGCTTCTTAACTTCTTCTTTCAATCCACCTTCTGTATCTGTTTCTTTTGGTTCTTCCTCTGCCCCGGTTTCTTGTTCTTTTTTCTTCTTATACTTTTTGGCCTTACGATTATCAGGATATAATCTGGATGCAATTTCCATTGTATTTGGTGCACCAGCATCCCCGGAAGCTTCCTGAGCTTCTCCGAATAAAAGTATACTCTCCTGTGTCATCCCGATATGTTCAAACGATAACAACAGATCTTTTTTCACTCCTTTATATGCTGCCAATGCATATTTAGCCTTTGCTCTTTTATACAATGCATCCTTATAGGCCGGATCCTGATTTATAATTTTGTTGAATTCAGCAATAGCCTCTTCGTACCTGTCAGTTTCAAGCAAATAATCAGCTTTGACATAAATAAAACCTAATTCTTCATCCAGGTTTTGTCCGAATGTAAAACCAGCTATGAAGAGAAAAATGATTGAAAAAGTAAGTTTTTGCATGTTCCTGTAATTAATCATGGACAAATGTATGTTCATTTTTGTTCGATATAAATAGTTTTAAAATTTTATATCTACTTGTGAAATAAGACTATTTACAACTTATGACGGAAATTTTCACAAATAGTTATGCTGTTTTGAGGTTTAAAAATTTAAATATTCGTTAAATACCTTCTTTTCATTCAAGCAAAAAGTACTCCATAATCCATTGTTTTCAAGGTCCGGATTATACTGACAAAATGTCACATCGCTCCTGCTTTTTATATACTTTTGCAAAAATTTCAGTAAGTAAAGCCTATGTATAACGATAATCCGACATTAGATAATGTGGCGAAGACTATAGATCCGACAAAGCAGGGTGAAGTATTTAGCAATATATCCGGCAATATTACTGGCAGCAAGAAATTCTACATAGAAAGCTATGGCTGTGCTATGAATTTTAGTGATTCGGAGATTGTTGCATCAATCTTAAGTGATCAGGGATATGGTCCGACAAAAGAAATGTCAGAAGCAGACCTGATCCTTGTCAATACCTGTTCAATCAGGGAAAAAGCTGAAGATAATGTTCGCCAGAGGCTAAGGATATTTGAAGGCATTAAAAAAAACAAGCCTGGGGTTTTAATCGGTGTCCTGGGCTGTATGGCTGAACGACTCAAATCCAAATTCCTGGACGAGGAAAAACTCGTTGATATCGTACTGGGTCCCGATGCATACCGTGATCTACCAAACCTGATCAAGGGAGCTGAAGATGGAGAACGCGGGGTCAATGTCCTTCTATCAAGGGAAGAAACATATGCTGATATTGCCCCGGTCCGACTGGGATCCAATGGAATTTGTGGTTTCATTTCTATAATGCGGGGTTGCGATAATATGTGTTCTTTTTGTGTTGTTCCTTTTACACGAGGCCGGGAAAGAAGCCGTGATCCATTTTCAATTGTATCCGAAGCACACAATCTGTTTGAAAACGGTTTTAGAGATGTAACCCTTCTCGGGCAAAATGTTGATTCATACAAATGGGAAAATCCTGAAACAGGTAATATTGTCACATTTGCCGACCTGCTGGTTATGGTCGCAGGGGTCCATTCCGACCTGAGGGTAAGATTCTCAACATCACATCCCAAGGATATTACGGATGAAGTCCTTTATGCAATCAGGGATCATGAGAATGTATGCAATTACGTTCATCTTCCCGTCCAGGCGGGCAACAGCCGGATACTCAAATTGATGAACAGGACTTATGACAGGGCATGGTACGATTCCAAGGTTAAAAGAATATATGAAGTGATTCCGGATTGTGCCATTTCATCGGATATTATCACCGGGTTTTGCTCCGAGACAGAAAAAGAACACCTTGAAACCCTGGATGTCATTCAAAAATCAGAATTCTCAATGTCATATATGTTCATATATTCTGAAAGACCAGGCACAATGGCTGCCAGGAAATACAAGGACGATATTCCAAAAAAAGTAAAAAAACGAAGACTGAGCGAAGTAATCAGGCTCCAAAATCAAATATCTTTTGAGCACAATAAAAGGGATATCGGGAAAGTTTTCAAAGTATTGATAGAAGGAGATTCCAAAAGATCAGATAAAGAATTCAAAGGTCGTAATAGTCAATATAAGATGGTCATATTTCCTAAAAGAGATGGTCTGGAAAAGGGAGACTACACCTATGTGAAAGTAGAATCGATCACAAGTGGTTCATTAAAAGGAAAAATTGTTGATCCATGAATCTACAGTCAGTAAAACAACGATATGGAATTGTCGGGCGATCTGAAAAATTTGACCATGCCCTGAAAACTGCATTGCGCGTAGCATCGACAGATCTCACTGTGCTTATCCAGGGAGAAAGTGGTGTTGGTAAAGAAGTCATTTCAAAGATTATCCATGAATATTCTTCCAGGAAGCATAACCAGTTTATTGCTATCAATACAGGTGCCATACCGGCCGGCACCATCAACTCGGAACTTTTCGGCCATGAAAAAGGTGCTTTCACAGGAGCTACCAGTGATCGTAAAGGATATTTCGAAACAGCCAATAAAGGCACTATTTTCCTTGATGAAATAGGAGAAATGCCTTTGGATACCCAGGCTTTCCTTCTCAGGGTTCTTGAATCCGGGGAATTCATCAAGGTAGGCTCTTCGAAAGTTTTGAAAACCGATGTGCGGGTAGTAGCTGCGACCAATGTAGATCTTCAGAAGAAAATAAATGCAGGAAAATTTCGTGAAGATCTGTTTTACAGGTTGAATACTGTGCCTATCAGGGTGCCTTCACTACATGAACGGCGTGAAGACATCAATATCCTGTTCAGGAAATTTGCAAACGACTTTGCCGATAAATATAAAACTGAATCGGTCCGTCTTACTGAAGAGGCAAGACATATGGTCGAAAACTATAGATGGCCGGGAAATATCAGGGAATTGAGAAATCTTGTTGAACAACTTTCTGTACTGTCCGAAGACAACCTGGTCTCAGAAGATGATCTTCTGGTAATTGCCCCCCAAATCAGCCAGAGGTTCCTTCCTGCGAAAAGAAAAGAAAGTGATGGCTCTTCTGACTTTCAGGAAAGAGAAATACTTTATAAGTTTCTTTTCGATATGAAATCAGACCTGACTGATCTGAAAAAGCTTGTTTTCGAACTGATCCACAGCAATGATCTTAAAATGCCAAGCTTACCATCTAAAAGCTCATCTTCAGAAGATTTCTCTAACGTAAGACAGGAATCAGCACAACGGTCTGCACCATTGGATTTTCCGCCTGCTGAACCTTTTTCTTTCGATCCTTACCCGGATTCTCCTGTTATCATTAAAGAAGGCGATGAAGAGTTCAGGGAAGTTGAAGAAGTGGAAGAAAGCCTTTCACTTGATGAAAAAACCAAAGAATTGATCCTGAAGGCACTAAAAAAACATAAAGGAAGAAGAAAAGATGCCGCAGAGGAATTAGGAATATCCGAAAGAACGTTATACAGGAAGATAAAGGAATATGACATTGCAATTTAAATTTTTCCTGCTGCTGACACTAAGCCTTTCTTCATGCTATAGTTTTAAAGGCATTTCCATCTCTCCGGATTTAAATACCTTTTATGTAGAAGATTTCAGTTTGTCTTCCGGAGATGCACCTGCAGATCTGAACCAGATTTTCGGCCAGGCTCTTAGAAGAAAAATCAGGGAGGAATCGCGTCTTGTCAATAACAATGAAAATCCTGATATCATATTCAAAGGCACTGTAACCCGTTACAGGATAAATTATGTAGCACCGGAAGAAGGTAATACAACAAGCCTCAACCGGCTTGATATTGCTGTAAAAATTGAATACATTGATGAGTTAAACCCCGACAACTCCTGGACTAAGAATTATTCCGATTTTGAAGACTACGATAGTACCCAGGACTTTCAATCCATCAGGGACGGATTGATCGAAATAATTGTTGATGATATCATGGAAAGAATATTTAATGATGCTTTTACCAATTGGTAGAATATTGTGATAATTTTGAAAATAGCTGCCTTTATCAGCACATAAGAAATATGACCGAGGACAAATCAAAAGAAACTGGCAATCAATTAAATTCAGATCCTGAGGATTTATCAAAGCTTTCTGACCAGGAAAAATTAAATCGTTTTCCATTTTCTCAACCTTTTGTACAAAATGCAGATGATTTAAACCATAGTTTGGATGGTATCCATTTTAAATATGATTGGCATAATGAAGATTTGCAATTCTCTTCTCCCACGGATATTGTAAACCTTTCTTCTATTAACCTTAAGGATACCAAAAAGAAGAAAAAGAAGAAAAAGAAGAAGAAAAAGATAACCGCTGAAACTATTGCAGATGTCAAGGATCAGAATGTTACAATTGCTTCTGGAATATCAGAATCTGGCAAGGATATCAAGCCAGGAGAAATGGAGTCTGAATTGAAGGAAGTCATTTCAAATGACATTTTACAATCATCTGAAATAAAAAAGGATTCCCTAATTGAAGATGTTTTATCATCAGAATCCATAGAAGAGATAAAAGAACCTATCGATACAGGTCATAAAAATAAACCTGGTAAGAATACCGAAGAAAAGGATCCTGGCACTCACGCAGAAGAAAAAACTAAAAACCTGGAGATGTTGGACGAAACGGAAGACAAACTAATTGAGGAGAATACCGAAGTCAGTAAAAAATTGGAGAACAACAAGTCAGACGAGAAACCTATCCCTAAATCAGGTGAGAAGAAGAAAAAGAAACGAAAGAAGAAAAAGAAAAAGAAAAAAGAAAAACGCTCTGAGTTTAATTTAGAAAAGAAAAAACCATCAGGGAAGAAAGAGAAAGCAGCAAAAAAGAAAAAAAAGAAAAAGAAAAAAAAGCTTGGTCATTCAAGTAAATCACATTGGAATTCATTATCCACTCAGTCTGAAGCCGAACTCCTTGAATTTACTCAATGGCTAAATTCCGTATATCCTACGCAAGCCGAACCCTTTTCAAAACAGGAGAAAAAGAAGAAAAAGAAAAAACGCAAAAAGGTAAAGAAGAAAAAATCGGTCATCAAGTCAAAAATTGATCAAAGTATCAAATCAAAAGAAGATATTTTGTCAGAAAACCTCGCCAAGCTATATGCAGACCAGGGTTTCTATAAAAAGGCCATAGAGATGTATGAGAAATTACTTTTGAAAAATCCAGAAAAAAGTCATTTCTTTGCGCCACTTATTGAAGAATTAAAAAGCAAACAATAATGATTACAGCATTAACGATACTCATAGCCTTAAATGCTTTCATGTTAATGGCCGTCGTACTCATCCAAAATCCGAAGGGAGGAGGAATTGATTCTACTTTTGGAGGTCAGGGAGCAAACCAGATGTTTGGTGCTGCAAGGTCTACCGATTTTATCGAAAAACTGACCTGGGGACTGGCTATATCAATGTTTGTTTTAGCCATTATCACTGCTATCATTGTAAGTAACTCTGCAGGAGCTGGTGGAGGAATTCCACTTCAATCAGCACCAGGTAGCTAATTCAGGTTCCAGAAATCAATATTCATGTCATTTTGTCAATCATCCATCGGGATGCGGATGATCTGTCTGCCAATTATATCGATAATCAGGTAAAATTGTCATTTCTGGCGTCTTGGCATAAATAATGATCAAGCATTCACGTATTTCAAATTATTTAATAAAAAAAATCAACAAAACATTACTGTATATGAAGCCTATTAATGATAGAGTTGTTATCCAGCCAGCAACTGCTGAAGAAAAGACCAGGGGAGGAATCATTATCCCTGATACTGCAAAAGAAAAACCTCAGCAAGGTAAAGTAGTTGCGGTAGGACCAGGAAAAGATGGTCAAGCGATGACAGTTAAAAAAGGAGACAGTGTACTTTATGGTAAATATTCAGGCCAGGAACTTAACTACCAGGGTACAGACTATTTGATTATGAGAGAAGACGACATCCTCGTTATTCTTTAATCCAAAATTTTTTATAACCACTTTTAAAAAGATTTCAAAAATGGCAAAAGAAATAACATTTGACGCGGATGCGCGTTTTAAACTAAAATCAGGTATTGATGCCCTCGCTGATGCTGTAAAAGTAACACTAGGGCCAAAAGGAAGAAACGTTGTAATCCAGAAAAGCTTTGGTGCACCTCAAATTACCAAAGATGGTGTTACAGTAGCTAAAGAAGTAGAACTGGAAGATCCGGTAGAAAACATGGGAGCCCAGATGGCAAAAGAAGTTGCTTCCAAAACTGCAGATGCGGCAGGAGATGGAACAACGACTGCTACTATCCTTGCTCAGAGTATGGTTGCGGCTGGAATGAAATATGTTGCAGCAGGCGCAAATCCTATGGATCTGAAAAGAGGAATTGATAAAGCTGTTGGAGTTGTTGTCGCAAGTCTTAAGAAAAGCAGTAATGTTGTAGGCAATGATTTCAGTAAAATCCAGCAAATCGGTTCTATCTCAGCTAACAATGACGAAGAAATAGGATCATTGATTGCTGATGCAATGAAAAGAGTATCTAAAAATGGTGTTATCACTGTTGAAGAAGCTAAAGGTACCGATACATATGTTGAAGAAGTACTGGGAATGCAATTCGACAGAGGTTATCTCTCTCCATATTTCATTACCAATAGCGAAAGCATGGTAACAGAATATGAAAATCCATTGATATTGATCCACGATAAAAAGATCAGCAATGTTCAGGATCTTGTGCCAGTTCTTGAAAAAGCTGCACAAGCCGGAAAGCCCCTATTGATTATTTCTGAAGATGTAGAATCTCAGGCACTTGGACTACTGGTAGTAAACAGGTTAAGAG
>JAHHJO010000518.1:0-11344 GCA_018680275.1 Bacteroidia bacterium | reverse complement strand
TCTCGGAGGTAGTTTATCCTCAACAAGAATATGACCCCAGCAACTATTCAGTGGTGGTTTAAAAGGTGGATTTTTCTCTGTCACTGTAACAGTATAAATCCCCACTTTTGAAATGATATTGGAGGGTAAGCCCTCAATATCAATGTCATAATGGCTTGGATCGAATCCAGGAATGGCACTTTCGCCTTCCAGGATCATCGCCACGGTTATCACCGCGTCACAATTTCCATTTAGTGAGACATTAATCTGGTCATCACAAACTAAAACTGGAGGCGTGGGATTTTCAGAAGCTATGACAAAGCTTGCTGAAACCATTGAAAGTAAGGTTAAACAAAATACCTTGAAAGGTATTCTGTAAACCTTACCCATTAAATCGGTCCACAACATGGGTTTAAGTTTTGGTTAATAAATTGATTAAAAAGTAGTCTCTGGACAGAGGAAATCAAGCCACTATTCAGAGACTTGTTCAGATTAATTGGATATGAAAACTATAAGTGGGAAAATCTTATGACACAAATGTAAATTGACTTTTTACGATTTGTGGACTTCTCGGCTGGTATTTTATAAAACTTTTTTTTACTAATAAAAATTTGCATTAATACGTTCTCGCTAGGCAATCACTTTTTCAGTAAGCTCCCAGGCCAACTCGGATCCAATAGCCACGCCCATTCCACCCAGCCTGGCAGCCAGAAATGTATGATCATTGACAGATTTCAAAATCGGCTTTTTTGATGAACCAGTGGCAATAATACCACTCCATTGAAAATCGAATTTGACTTCTTTTTGTAATATTATTTCCGCAGCGAATCGTTTTAATTCTTCAATGATCAGTAGATTAGAACCGAATTCTGAAGTCCTTTCAGTAGCTGGATCAATATTTCTTGCACCCCCTATGAGCAGTCTGCCATGAATTTCCCGAAAATAGACATACCCTTTATCATAGTGAAAAGTACCTGAAAACGGCACATTCTGAAGGACCTCACTTACAATAACCTGGTTTCTGTATGGGGTCAGGTCAAGTTCATTGATCAAATCACCTGAAAAAGCATTGGTACATAACATCAACTTTTCATAGGCGATATTCATGTCTTTCGAAATACGAATATGCTTTCCTTCATAATTGAATTGTTCCTTGTTAAGTCGGAGGCCGAACAGGAAATCAATATTATGGCTTTTCCTGAGCATTGTGATCAGGTTCTTTATCATCCTTACAGGATTAAGTTCAGATTCCAAAGCATTGGAAATGCACCTGGAGACAAGTTTATTACTCCACAAGCAATCTTCTATTTTAAATACATGACTTATGCCAATGGCTTCCTCCATAATGTCATTGACTTCAGTTACCTTATCTAAACAGAATTCAAAGCTTTCCTCTTCCGTAAATACTTCGTAACCTCCTCTGTTCATATATTCTATAATATCCGGGGTATGAATCTCTTTTAAGCGATTCAGACCATTCCATCTTAACCTGATGGTGTTGATCACTTCTTGCCTGGAAACAGTCTCCAGGTCATCCAGTATTTCACCAACCGTTCCGAAACAAGAAAAACCAGCGTTCTTTGTGCTGGCACCGCTGGGAATAAAATGCCTGTCAATGACTAGTATTTTATTACCAGGACAGTATTTATTGAGGTAATAAGCAGTAGTTAAACCTACGATACCTGCACCTACAATAACAAACTCATAATGTTCGAACCAATCTTGTTTTTCCCAATAGCTATACATTATATTTACAGACTTATGTAATTATTCAGGATTTGATTTGTCAAAAATAAATATAGTATGATTCAGAGAATTCAAACAGTCTTTCTTTTTCTCGCAACTCTTTGTTTTGGAGGCTTGTTTTTAGCGCCTTTTGCATTAAGTGATAAAGAGATACAACCTTTTTTTGAAGACCGGCTTTTTAATATCCAGGATCACATCGTCTTACTAATATTAACCATTATTGGTGGAATGGTAGCCCTTATTTCAATATTTATGTATAGGAACAGGCCCTTACAAATGAGATTAGGCTTTCTTGGAATCATTTCAAGTCTTTTCCTTGCCTTGGTCGCAAGTTGGCTTGTATACAGCAATGCACAGGAAATAAGTGATGTTGTTATTGAAGATCAAATAGGATTATATCTTCCGGTTGCTGCATTGTTATTTTTTATCCTCTCAAACCGATTTATTAAGAAAGATGAAAAGACAGTTCAGTCAATGGATAGGTTGAGATAAAAAAAAAGCCTCCGTTTGGAGGCTTCTTTTCTAACTTTTTTATTCTTCTATATAATTACCTGGCCTTTGGTTTAGCCGAGTAATTCACTTTCAGCTGACCTGCTTTTCTCAATTCTGTTTTTACATCTCCGACAATACCCATCGTTACATCTCCGTCTACTCTCAATGAAGTATTGATCCCTGGTCTCTGATTCTCAGGTACTGAACTCCTGTGTTTCTCAAGAAACAGAGGGATTTCACTTATTTCAGAAAATTTATCACCGAGTTGTAATCTTGGTTTAGTACCATAAGTACCCTGGTATTTCTTTAAAGGCCTTCCGATATATAGATAATTAACAAGAGATTTCTTTTCCAGTTTCGTTAATTCCGATGCCTGAGGAACATTATTTGTAACCATCAATTCAGAATCCCTTAATACGGTAACAACCATAAAAAAGAATAATAGCATGAATATAATGTCCGGCAACGAAGCCGTAGAAATAGCTGGAGTGGATTTACCTCTTTTTTTAGTAAACTTTCCCATTGTAGTGTTTAGTTTTCTTCTCCAAAATTAGTTGGTTCAGCTTCTGATATTACCAAAGGAATATCATTACGTATTTTTCTTTGTTGATCCTTGTTCAGGAATTGAAATTCTTTTCCAAATCTGCGCTGAGCCTCTTCGTTTCTCAATTCGTTATAAGCTGCTTTAAGTTCATTATAAACTTCAAGGAAAGTCTTATAAGCTGTGCCCCTGTCATTTTTTATAGAAATGATAGCCTTGGTCGGATGTTCTGCCATATCATCCCTTTTACGGGGATTAATGATAAACTCCTTCGCATTTTCCCTGAGATTTCTAATGTTGGCTGGCTCTCCACGTACCAAAAGATCATTTTGAGCATTTACCAATACAGAATACACATTCCGTGTTTTCATTTTTGAAATTTCAGGAGGTTCGTTAGACCAGGGTGGCAATTTTACAAGCACTCCTTTATCAACATCAATCGTTGTTGTTACGAGGAAGAAAATCAGAAGCAAGAAAGCAATGTCCGCCATTGAACCGGCGTTTACTTCATTGCTCATTCGATCTCTAGCACTTTTCTTTGCCATGTTACAGCTTTATTATTTGAACAAATTATAAATCTCCATTAAGACAGCACCTATAAAACCTATACTAATACCAAGTACAGCGGTTTTTACACCACCTCCTATTAGTTTAGATACTGTATCATTCACGTTAAATTTTTGAACGAGCATCCCAATTCTTCCTGTATTTTCCGCATCCGACGTCGAATACAGTATGAAAAACAATACTAATACAGCTCCGAATCCTAATATAAATTTCAAGGAACCCATAGGATCACTGATTAAACCCCACAAACTGAATGCTACCCATGCTATCAATGCCACAATTATCATTACAATGACCATTGCAATGGCAGGATTAAAGAAATCAAATGAAACACTCGGATTGTCTTTCATTATTTGATTGAGGTCATCACTCGTACTATAACCGGCTCCACCGATGCCATTGACAATCGACAACATTGCGATTGCTATGACGATGACGCCAAGTATCAGTGCGAACATTTGACCTTTCTGTGTTAAAAACTTATACATAATGTTATTGTCTTAACTGATTACTTAAAAAGACCATTCTTTGCCATCACATCAACCAGACCGATTGAAGCTTCCTCCATCTTATTTACAATTCCATCAATTTTTGAAACAATGTAGTTGTAGAAAATTTGAAGAATGATCGCAACAATAAGACCAAATACAGTAGTAAGAAGGGCTACTTTAATACCTCCTGCCACAACGGAAGGCGATAGGTCACCCACAGCTTCAATCCTGTCAAAGGCCTGAATCATACCAATTACTGTACCCATGAAACCAAGCATCGGGGCAATGGCAATAAATAATGAAATCCATACCAACCCTTTTTCAAGAAGTCCCATTTGAACAGAACCGTATGAAACAATTGCTTTTTCAACAGCTTCCGGACCATTATGGGCATTTCTCAATCCCTCATAAAGCACACTTGCTGTAGGACCTGTAGTAGATCTGGCAACTTCCTGAGCACCATCAAGATCTCCTTCAGCCAATTTCTCATCGATGTTTCTCAACAATTTAGATGTATTGGTTGTCGCAATATTTAATGTAATAATTCTTTCAATACAAAAGGCAAGACCCAGAATCAATGTGATCAATACCAAACTCATAAACTTCCAGTCCCCTTCAATAAATTTCTCTTTAAGGACCTGGAATACCCCACCGGATTCTCCAACTGAAGCATCTTGAGCTACAAGATCTGTGAATCCAAGGAAACTAATGCCGAGCATTAAAAAACAAATTAGAACGATTTTTCGCATGATTACTTCTTTTTCTATAATAAGTATGTCAGTTAATTAAATTGGTTCAAAGCCCTAAAATATAAATATTTGTATTAGTTGTATAATTAAACATGTCAAATTTTCCAACGGTATTTCTTAATTCACCAACATATATTTCTTTACGTCACTATATGAGATGAAAATGGACCGCATTATGGTGTATATATGTAGTACTTATATTGCTGAAATTGCAAGTTTTATGTAAGCCGGAATATAGAATAATTACCCATAATAAAATGATAAGGTTCGAATCACAAATAATAATTTCGGGATGCTAAGTTCATTCTCTGGCGAAAGAGATTTTTGCGCTTATATGCGTAATGAGAATATGATTTTATCTACTTTTCTAAATCTTGTAATATTTCCAAATAGGTGGTTGCTTGCGGACTCCGTCCGCCGAAGTGAGAGTCTAGTTTATTATTGTCTGTTGATTGGAATAAAAAATGCTCGACTTCGCACCAGGTTTTGGTGCTTCGTCGAGGAGACACAAAGAAATTGATAATGACATCGAACTCACTCTTTTAAACTTTGGTATAGTCTACTTTTCTAAATTTTGTAATATTTCCAAAAACGTGGTTGTTTGCGGACTCCGTCCGCCTAAGCGAGAATCTATTTTACTATTGTTTGTTGATCGGAATAAAATATGCTCGACTTCGGACCAGGTTTTGGTGCTTCGTCGAGCGGAGGCGGAAACTTAGAAATTACTTATTACATCGATCTCACTGTTTTAATCTTTGGTATTAACTACTCTTCTAAATCTTGAAATATTTCTAAATAGGTGATTGATTGCGGACTCCGTCCGCCGAAGCGAGAATCTAGTTTATTATTGTCTGTTGATTGGAATAAAAAATGCTCGACTTCGCACCAAAATTTGGTGCTTCGTCGAGCGGAGGCGGAGAATGAGGGATTCGAACCCCCGATACCCTTTTGAGGTATACACGCTTTCCAAGCGTGCGCCTTCAGCCACTCGGCCAATTCTCCAAAAATGAATACAAATATATTCCTTTTCGGTCAGTCTGTCATCCTGTACAGAATTTTTGCATTCTGTGTTGTAACTTCTGCAATGGTCGCCTTATCAATACCCTTAACTTCAGAAATTTTATCAACCACATGTGCTAAATATGCACTTTCATTTCTTTTGCCCCTGTATGGTACCGGGCTAAGGTAAGGGGCATCAGTTTCCAATACAATTGATGACATAGGTATAAAATTAATCATATCATCAAGCTTTGCATTTTTAAATGTAATGACGCCACCTAAACCCATATAAAAACCAGAGTCAAGAACCTTCCTGGCCTGATTCACAGATCCATTAAAACAATGAAACACACCTGCCAGGTGACCATCCTGCATATCTTCAATAATCTGTATCGTTAAATCCAGGCTGTCCCGTGAATGGATAATTACAGGAATATCATGTTCTTTTGCCAGATTTATCTGGAATTCAAATGCCTCTATCTGCTCTTCTTTAAAACTGACATCCCAGTATAGATCAATACCTGTCTCTCCTACACCCCAATATTCTCTTTCCTTAAGTAATTTTTCTACCTGCTGAAGTTCTTCTTTATAATTCTCTTTTACCGAACAAGGGTGCAACCCCATGAGCGGCAGGCAAACATCTGGAAAAGAGGCACAAAGCCTATGTAAATCCTCAACAGACCCACTATCAATATTCGGAAGAAATATTTTGGTTACATTGCTATCTTTAGCCCTGTTAATAACATCTGATATGTCTTCCTTAAATTGTTCTAAATACAGATGTGCGTGCGTATCAATTAACATGAATTCATCTTATGGCAAAGTCCAAAATTAAATATTATGTCGTCTGGGTCGGACAAAATCCAGGCATTTATGAAAGCTGGAAAGAGTGCCAGGCCCAAATCTCCGGTTTTCCAAACGCAAAGTACAAGTCATTTAGTTCAAAATCTGCAGCGGAAGAGGCTTTTTTATCAAATGCAGGAGAATATATTTCAAAAAAGAAAGCCACATCTAAGAAAAAGCCATGTAGCCGGGTTGGTCAAGCTATTATCAAAAACAGTATTAGTGTAGATGCTGCCTGTTCAAGGAATCCGGGAATAATGGAATATCGTGGGGTCAATACTATTTCGGGTGAAGAAATCTTCAGAATGGGTCCTTTTGATGACGGAACAAATAATATCGGAGAATTCTTGGCACTGGTACATGCCCTGGCGATGCTTAAAAAGCAGGAGCGTGAAGATGTTGCCATCTATACTGATTCCAGGACCGGCTTAAGTTGGGTGAAAAATAAAAAGGTAAAAACGACTCTCCAGAAAACTGATAAAAACAAAATCTTGTTTGAGTTGATTGAACGCGCAGTAAAATGGTTGAAAACGAATGAATTCAAAACAAGGATTGTTAAGTGGGACACAAAAAACTGGGGTGAAATACCTGCTGATTTCGGCAGGAAATAATTATTTTCTTACTGCAAAACGCATCCTGTAGTCAACAGCAATTTTACCTTTTCGAATATTGTCCAGCTTCCTTTTAATCAGTCTTTTCTTCAGAGGTTGAAGTTTTTCTGTAAATAATTTCCCTTCAATATGATCGTATTCATGCTGGATCACTCTGGCATTTATACCTGTGAAATCCTCCTCATGCTCTTCAAAGTTCTCATCCTGGTACCAGATCCTGATAGTCGGTTGACGCAGAACATCACCACGTATATCCGGGATAGAAAGACAACCTTCCTCGTAATTCATTTCTTCTCCTGATTCTTCGATCATCTCGGCATTGATAAAGACCTTTTTGATACCTTCGTGTTCCTGTTCTTCTTCTTCAATTTGCTTGGTATCTACTAAAAATAATCTAAGACTTTTTCCAACCTGTGGAGCAGCCAAGCCTATGCCTTTTGCATTATACATGGTTTCCCACATATTGGTAACCAAGGTATCAAGGTCTTCAAAATCCTGACTTATTTCTTTACCTACCTGCTTTAATACTTTCTGCCCGAAGGCATATATTGGTAAAATCATTCAAATATGTTTGAGATAGCGCTGTAAGATAATTACTGCGCTAATTTTATCAAGTCTGCTTTTATCCTGCCTTTGCTTTTTGGTCAAACCGCTTTTCAGGATAATTTCTCTGGCCTGTTGCGAACTGAAATTTTCATTTTGAAAATCAATAGGCAATTCCGGTTTGAGCGTTTTGATTTCATCTGCAAATCTATGAATCTCTTCTACAAGATAAGTGGGATTTCCATCAAAATGTGTAGGCATTCCAAATACGATCTTATCTACTTTTTCCTCGGTCCAATATTGATTCAGAAATGAAAGAAGTGACGATGTTTTAATTGTTTTCAATGGATTCACAATAATCTGAAGAGGGTCAGTCACTGCCAATCCACATTTCTTTATGCCATAATCTATTGATAAAATTCTTCCCACTGCTTATATAATCAGAATTTTAAATTAAAAGTTCAAAAATAAAAAGACCCCCTCCAAAAAAATTGGAGAGGGGCCCCATCCCAAAAACAGTAAATCTTATTTATTTTAGAACAACCATCTTAATTGAGGCTGTATTCTGTTCTGTTTGTATTGTCAGGTACATCACACCTGATAATCCAAGATCTTCAGCATTTATTTCAATCTGGTTCATACCTTTTGTGTAATCCCCTGAATATTGTCGAAGCAACTGACCTTGCACATCATGAACATTCACAATCACATACGAATCTTGTGGAAGGTTAAATGAAACCCTTGTCATATTCGTGAATGGATTCGGTGAATTCTGGTATAAACTAAATTCATCTTCTACAATATTATCTGAAGAAATATTATCTGTAATAACAGTATTGAGCATTTTATTACCGGCATAAGCTTCGGCATTGATAACATCAGAATTGATATCCAGAACATTATGAATTGTCGTAGACGATTTTGCCCTTGCAACAATTTCAAAAACGGCTTCACCTTTGTTCAATACCTGGGTATTATTCCAGCTAAATACAATGTTGTTGTCAATTATCCTGTAATTGTGTTCAGTCAGATCGGCTGTAATTCCATTGACCTGAAGTACTTCAAGAATGTCGCTATCAAAATTCATTGTAAACTGATACCCGTTCACACCTTCGGTATTGGTATAGACCGGTATACTTACAATATCTCCATCAGTAATTGGTATGGCCTCATAGTATAATTCCATGTTTTCTGAATTCCTGTTTTGAGTGACAGGGTTCGAAGCACTAACCTGTGCTGTATTGTTGACATCTCCTACTTTTACAGCTATGAAATCGACGTTCATATCTGAATTAAGACCAAGAATTTCGTAGTCTTCTGTAAAACTTTCAACCAGTGGATTTTGAGGATCAGTAAAAATATATCCCTTATCTACAAATCTCCAGGAATCATTACTTTGGAATTCGGGATGCACTCCAAGAATTACTTTTCGTAATTCGATCAAATCTATCGTTGTGATTTGATTATCATTATTGATATCAGCTGCAATCATTTTATAAGGTGAACGCAATTGCTCAATACCAAGAATATGCTTTTGAATTTCTATAATATCCAGGGTTGAAACTCCGTTGAGCGGACTATCGTTACTGAACGGATTAATGACATAGTCACCTCCAGAAGGCATTTCCGGGAATGCATAGATTCCATTAATATCCGTGGTCGTTGATAATTCACTACCATCAAGATCAACAGAAATATTGTCTACCTGTGTGAGATCTTCGGTTAAAATCACACCATCTACATCAACTTTTACATCTGACTGACCTACACATGCATTCATATTGTCCTGTACGTTAATATAGGTCTCACAATAGGATTGAATCAGATTTCCATCCGGTCCAACTACTGATGCCCAAATTTCCACGTCAACATCTCCTCTTGTTGTACAATCGAATATTCTGTTTCTTTCAGAAGTATCTGGTGAGAATGAAAGGTGAACAGGTAATTGACAAGGATGAGAACTTCCAGCATCAAAATCGCTTGCCCATAATTCAACCATTCCAAAGTCAACAGTACCATCATTATCTACATCCATAGGCATTAGGTCTACAGCCAGGCCACTGATACAATATGCTGTAGCAGCCTTACAATTCATAACTGTAAATGATTGATTGCATGTGGTTGCATTACCACATTTATCGTATAAAGTCCATTGAATTATATGTGAACCAATTGGATAGGTTCCACTCGCATTGATTGAATCTCCAACTCCTGAATATTCTGCATATGGTGTCCCGGTCAATGATAGCGGTCCAACCCCTGAAGCTCCAGTATAAACCCTGTAATTCCATCTGAGATTTTCATTTTCTGTACAATCATCAGATCCTTTCGCAAACAATTCTACATAACCATCTACACAGTCTGAATCATAGGTACAAACCGATATAGAATCACATGTCTCTATTTCAGGTTTGACGTTATTGGATATTTTAACCACCTGGTGACAATGCCATGTTGGAAACTGACCAGTAAACGGATCTTGCTGACACCAATCGATTATATCCCATGTTCTTAATAGTTTAAAACATGCCTGTCCATTAAAATTATTGAATGTATACAGTTCGTCATCCCAGTCTGTACCTATTAAGTCACAATGGTCTCCCGGGTATGAAGGATATCCCAATACATCCGGACCAAGATTTTCAGGTGCGATACAACCGAAAATCGTTGTATCTCTTGGGCAACGTATTAAATTACCACCACTAAACGGTGTTGGATTTTCGAAAGTTAATATTTGTTTACATGAAGAAGTTCTTCCTCCATTATCTGTAGCCGTGAACACTCTTGTCAGCTCACCTACATTACATTGATTCAGAGCATCTTCGGTAGATTCAGAAACTGTGGCTCCACAGTCATCCAATACGCTTGCTTCTCCAAATACGAAGGCAAGATTATCAAGATCATATGGCGTATCACAATTGACAGTTTGATTTGCCGGACATGTTATTGTCGGAGGTAATTTATCCTGTACATTAACACTTACCATGCAATCATTGAAGTTTCCAAAGACATCCACTACTCTGAACACAACCATATTATCTTCTCCTACATCACTGCAACAGAAGGTAGCCTTATCACTAAATCCACATACATCTTTGATTTCAAGTACATATCTGTACGCTTCCGTACATTGCACATCGTACCATTTTTCATCATCATTTACAATGACACAATCTCCTCCATTATGATTAGGATAATAATACCCCCAGTTGTAATACGATACCTCAGAATGATCATCCCATAGCCATCCTCCACCAAATGATTTCATCCCGATATAGAAAGCATCATTATTATTTTTCCTGATTTCTGAAACCAGCCAGTTCTCCTCATCATAGTCATCAAACACGACCAATCCACCACCATACGCAGCAGCTCTTGCTTTTGCAATTGTGGATGTAGTGGCATAATCTGACATATAGTAATAACTACCATTGTATTCACCGATATAATCAAGGTCACAGAAAGTTGGTATATCACATTCACATCCTTCACTATCCATCCTTCTTACCAACATACAATGTGATTTACAATCATCATAAGAACCATCATCGAAAGAAGTCGCATTGACTTTGGCTTGTCCTCCTGTAGTCAAACTCACAACAGTATACTGATCGCAGACTGCCACGGGCGGTGTATTATCAACAACTTCTATAATCTGCTCACATACTGTTGAGTTGTAGCATTCATCATAGACTGTCCATTTGACAGCATTTGTACCCATAGGCAAAACAATCGCTGTCTGACCTGTATAACCTTTCACAAACCCTCCGGGGTAATCTACAT
>JAHHJO010000513.1:0-3356 GCA_018680275.1 Bacteroidia bacterium | reverse complement strand
ATTTTATCCTCAGATTCCTATAAAAAGCATGCAATTTTATATTTCATAAATCATATAAAAGATATATCTTTGCGCTTCTTTTATAGAAAAATCTAAATACGATGTCACGAGTTTGCCAGCTAACAGGGAAAAAGCCGATCACAGGAAATAATGTGTCGCATTCCAAAAGGAGAACAAAAAGAAGGTTCTTACCGAACTTGCATAAAAAGAAATATTATATCCCTGAAATAGATAAGTGGGTAACTTTGAAACTATCATCTACTGCTATGAGAACTATTAATAAAGTAGGTCTTTATGAGTATCTTAAAAGGCAGGAAAAAGCAGGATTTGATATTGGAATCGACCTAAAAAAATAGAAGATCATGGCCAGACAAAAAGGAAATAGAATTCAGGTAATACTTGAATGTACGGAACATAAAAACAGCGGCATGCCTGGTACATCCAGATACGTCACTCAAAAAAACAGGAAAAATACTCCTGACAGGATTGAACTAAAGAAGTATAATCCTGTGTTAAAGAAGCATACTATTCACAAAGAAATTAAGTAATTATGGCAAAAGTTAGTAAAAACGCCAGGGTCGCACAAAGAGCAGCAAATGCCGGTTCCGGAAGGGATTTCGTGAAAGTTGTGAAAAGTGTTAAAGATCCTGCAACAGGAAAATACACTTATAAAGAATTAATGATCCACAAAGACAAGGTCAAAGAATTCTTCGCTGAGAATAAATAATCGCAGCTAAAAAGGCAAAGTTCAAAACTTTGCCTTTTTATTTATACCCTATTTATCCTTCATAAGCACTTCCAGTCCATATGAGTATTTTCAAGAAATATTTTACAAAAGATAAAAAAAAGGATCTTGATCAGGGTCTTGAAAAAACCAAGTCCAATATTTTCGGTCAGATTGCCAAAGCTGTTGCAGGAAAGTCTAAAGTCGATGAAGAATTCCTTGATGAACTGGAAGGTATTCTTATTTCCTCTGACGTTGGCCTTGAAACAACAATCAAAATAATTGACAGGCTCGAATCAAAAGTTTCCGAAGTAAAATATTTTAATACCAAGGAACTGAATACAATTCTCAAATCAGTCGTTGTTGAAATTCTAACGGAAAATAATACTGAAAACATTGAGGATTTTGTTTTCCCAGAAGAGCAGAAACCTTATGTGATCCTGGTCGTAGGTGTCAACGGTGTCGGTAAAACAACGACAATTGGCAAACTGACTCATCAGTACAAACAAAGAAACAAAGCAGTTGTACTGGGAGCAGCCGATACATTCAGGGCAGCAGCTGTAGATCAATTAAAAATATGGGCAGACAGAAATGAAGCACAATTTTTCGATAAGGGGATGCATTCGGATCCTGCTGCAGTAGCCTATGAAACAGTACAATATGCCCAAAACAACGATGTAGATGTAGCAATCATTGATACGGCAGGTAGATTACACACCAAAAGACACCTCATGGAAGAACTGACAAAAATCAAAAATTCCATAAACAAAAAATTACCCGGTGCACCGCATGAAGTTTTGCTTGTGCTGGATGCCACAACCGGTCAAAATGCCATTGAACAAGCCAATAAATTTACAGAAGCTACAGATGTCACGGCACTTGCACTGACAAAACTCGATGGTTCAGCCAAAGGTGGCGTTGTCTTGGGGATTTCTGATCAATTCAAAATTCCGATCAAATACATTGGTGTAGGTGAAGGTATTGAACAACTGCAGGTATTCAATAAAGAAACTTTTGTAGACTCACTCTTTAGCGCATAATATTTTCATATTATAAATATTTATAATATGATGGTGCCTTCTCTACTTTGGCAACATCATTATCAAACTGGGTGTAACTTTCATTCGCTACTGCCTGATTATTGGTCTGGCTTCAGTTATAAAAACCAATGTTCAAAATAATTGTTACCAATCAGTGATCTTTATTTTACTCTAATCCAGTCAAAATTTAGATTAACTATCATTTTCAGTATACTTTTGTAGCACAAACACTTATTGATGAAAAAAGGCTATATCATAGCATTTATTGCCATTATTGCTGCCATATCTATTATCCTTTCCGCCTCTGAAGATGTGAGCAGTTATGTCAGCTTTACAGAAGCTGCCAGAACCACAACCAGGGTAAAGATTAGCGGCGAACTGAACAGGGATAAAGAAATCGAATATGATCCTTTTAATGCGCCCAATATTGTAAAATTCCATATGCTGGATTACGAGGGTGTTTCAAACGAGGTTATTTTAAAACAGGAAAAACCGCAGGATTTTGAATTGTCAGAATCTGTCGTTGTAACCGGCCAGATGCAGAACGGGGTATTCATTGCTGATGAAGTTCTTTTGAAATGTCCATCAAAATACAAAGATGAAGAGCTTAAGATCAGAGGAGAAAGCTAAATAATAATTGGAAAACAATATTCAATATATAGGAGAGCATTTATGGCCCGGGATTGTTGGCCACCTGCTTATTATTCTTTCATTTACTGCATTATTGTTTGCAGCTTATAGTTACAGGAATGATCATAAACTAAATGACAAATCCTTAAAAGTCAGCTGGAAAACGCTTGGTCGATCAGGATTTATTATTCATGTTGTCTCCATCTTCTCGTTGATAGCCATTTTGTTCTACATCATGATCAACCAGATGTATGAATACGCCTATGTTTTTGAGCATGTATCCAATGATTTACCCATGCGTTATATTTTTTCAGCCTTCTGGGAAGGTCAGGAAGGAAGCTTTCTTTTATGGATGTTCTGGCATGCCATTCTGGGTCTGATCCTGATGTCTAATGCAAGGAAATGGGAATCACCAGTTATGATGTTCCTTGCCCTGGTTCAGCTGATCATCAATTCAATGATCCTGGGGATACACATCGAAATAGGAGATTTTGTCTATAAGATCGGAAGTAATCCAACTCTTCTTTTAAGAGATGTATTTGATGCGCCTATATTCCAGACGGCTGATTATCTTTCTTCTATCCAGGGAAGTGGTTTGAATCCGTTGCTTCAAAACTACTGGATGACCATTCATCCTCCTACCCTATTTTTAGGCTTCGCCAGTTGTACTATTCCGTTCCTATTCGCAGCAGCCGGATTTTATACAGGAGATCACAAAAGCTGGCTGCGTCCTTGCCTCAAATGGGCCCTTTTTTCTGCAGGAATTTTCGGACTTGGAATTTTGATGGGCGGTGCCTGGGCATATGAGGCACTGACATTTGGGGGATATTGGGCTTGGGATCCTGTTGAAAACATGTCCCTGGTCCCATGGTTAATACTTATAGCAGGTATCCATACCAACCTGGTGGCACAAAGCACAGGAAGGGCAATCAAAAGTACATACTTGTATTATTGTCTTGCTT
>JAHHJO010000026.1:0-9580 GCA_018680275.1 Bacteroidia bacterium | reverse complement strand
ACAAAAAGATCAGCAATGTTCAGGATCTTGTCCCAGTTCTTGAAAAAGCTGCACAAGCCGGAAAGCCACTATTGATCATTTCTGAGGATGTAGAATCTCAGGCACTTGGTCTATTGGTAGTAAACAGGTTAAGAGGTGGATTGAAAGTCGTTGCAGTCAAAGCGCCTGGTTTTGGAGACAGAAGAAAAGCTATGCTTGAAGATATTGCAACACTTACCGGAGGTACTGTAATTTCTGAAGAAAAAGGGTACAAACTTGAAAATGCTGATATAGATCTATTGGGTTCATGTGAAAAGATCACTGTTGACAAGGATAATACAACGATTGTAAACGGTGCCGGAAAGAACAAGAATATCACTGCAAGGATCAACCAGATCAAGCAGCAAATTGAAACGACAACATCTGACTATGACAGGGAAAAGCTCCAGGAAAGACTTGCTAAACTTGCGGGTGGTGTAGCTGTACTCTATGTTGGAGCTGCTACAGAAGTAGAAATGAAAGAAAAGAAAGACAGGGTTGACGATGCATTACATGCAACAAGAGCTGCTGTTGAAGAAGGTATTGTTACAGGAGGTGGTGTCGCATTGGTAAGGACCATTCCTGCTTTGAACAAATTGGAAGGATTGAATGAAGACGAGAACATGGGTATCTCCATCGTTAAAAAAGCTTTGGAAGCGCCTTTAAGAGGTATTGCTGAAAATGCCGGTGTTGATGGTTCAGTTGTCTTACAGGATGTTATGAAAGGAAAAGGTACTTTCGGTTACAATGCCAGGACAAACAAGTATGAAGATCTTAAAAAAGCTGGTGTAATCGATCCGACAAAAGTTACAAGAATTGCTATTGAGAATGCTGGTTCAATTGCCGGAATGGTATTGACCACCGAATGTGTAATCAATGATATGAAAGATGACTCGCCAATGCCTGCTATGCCTCCAGGGGGAGGAATGGGAGGTATGATGTAATCCTCTTTTCAACTAATAAATTATAAGCCTTGCATTTTTTATGCAGGGCTTTTTTTATGGCTCTACTATTATCAGTCTGCTGGAAGCTATGCGTTGCCCTTTTGAGTTAGAGATCCCATACAGGTAAACGCCCTTGCTCAATACTGGCATGTCAAGTTCATGCAGGAAAACAGGGGCATTTACATATAATTTTTCTGACCAAAGTTTACGACCAATGATATCTATAATCTCAAATGTATATTCTTGTTTGACTGCATTATTAAACTGGATATTCAAATCTCCGTAGGTTGGGTTTGGAAAAACCTGGATACCCATCTTCAGATCATCACAAAATGGAATTTGCTTAACATTCCTTTTGGCGTTGTATACAACCTGGCGATATGGGTAATCTATGAATTCCAGGCTGGGAAGAAAATCATCCTCTGCAAACAAACTCCTGGATTGATATATTTTGGGCGTAAACAGGCTTGCCAGTTCAGGGTATTGACCCGGCTTAACATCAATCCACTTATCAGTTCTGATTCTATAACTCTGGACCGAATATCGGAACAAATTACTCATTACCTGACCTTCGACAACCTGGTTGAATTCAAAATACCTGTCCTCTCCGACGTATCTGATCTCCCATTTTAATTTACCATTTAGCTGTACTGACCTCAGATCTGAATAGGACTTTAATCCTGTCACTGATTCGGGCAATTCCTTACCCTGAAAAAGAACAATAAATTCGCTTTCCCCCGATAACTTCTTTTTATTGATGATATCCGAATCAGTCAGTTGCACAGGATTAAGGAAAACAATTTCCTTATCAGGAAGATTCAGAAAAGGGTCATGCCCCTTATAACCGTTTAAATACAAATTGCCTTCACTTACAGAATACATCTCTTCGTCATCGGATTGATTTATATAATTTATCTGTGGCCTTGGAGATTCATTAGTGACAGCCATAAGGTGATCGACACAAGGAAATTTAATATCTGCGACTTCAAATACAGTAAATGGTGCTGGCTTTTCCAATAATGCCTTGAATCGGAAAATACTATCTCCCGACTGGGGCATCTCTACCTGGGCTTCATTTGAACCTATAAATGAAAAAAGGGACAAACAAAGCATTAGTGTTATGTTATTCCATCGCTTCATACTCGTTTTAATCAATTGACTGAATCTTCACATAATCTGCATATATACCTTTTTTCTCCATCAATTCAATATGTGTGCCTTGTTCTGCAATTTTACCCTTTTTTAAAACTAATATTCTGTCCGCATATTTTACAGTAGACATTCGGTGAGCGATAATGATTGCAGTCCTGTCTTTTAGTGCTGATAAAATGGCTTGTGAAACAGCTTCTTCAGACTCCGGATCAAGTGCGGAAGTCGGTTCGTCAAGAATAAGAAGATCAGGATCCTCTAATAGTGCCCGTGCAATCGTGAGTCTTTGTTTCTCTCCCCCACTCAACTGATCGCCGCGGTCACCGATATTATTTTCAGTGCCACCTTCCAGTCTTTTTACAAAATCAAGCGCATGTGCTTGCTTAAGACTATTTTCAATTTGATTTATATCATTCACATTTCTGCCCAATGTGATATTGTCTTCAACCGAAGCATTAAACAGGAAAGGATCCTGCGTTACAAGGCCAATTTTTTCAAACAGGCTGTCTTTGCTAATATTATTCAAAGGCGTATCATCAATGAGGACATGACCTGAATCAGCTTGAAGCATCTTCATCAACAGCATCATTATTGTGGTTTTGCCAGCGCCTGAAGGACCGATGATCGCAACTTTCTCTCCCTTAGCTATAGCCATATCGAGTTGGTTCAAAACAATATCATTACCGTAAGAAAATGAAACATTTTTAAAATATATCCCATGATCCAGTTTGAAAGATTTGGTTCCTGCGGCAATTTCTCTTTCAACCAGAGGGATATTCAACTGCTCGTCGATACGCTGCAGAGCTGCAGAACCTTTCCTTACATTATAATATGCCGTAGCAAATGATTTTGAGGGCTCGATAACATTGTAGAACGCAAATATAAATGCAAAGAAATCTTCTGAAGCCATCGATCCATTTAATACAAGGTGTGATCCATACCATAAAAGAACCACTACCAGTGAAACCCCAAGGAATTCAGAGAGCGGTGAGGATAAATCCTGTCGCCACGAAACGCGATTCAATGTATTCCGAAATGATTCATTTAATCTTTCAAACCTCGATTTCCAGTAATCCGAGACTCTGAATACCTTTATCAACAATGCCCCGTCAATCGTCTCATCCACGATTGAGGTCATCTTTGATAGTTTTTGCTGTAATGACATGGATTGCTTTTTCAATGTCCTGGAAAGACTACCAATTACAATAGTTGTAAATGCCATAAGTATAAATACAAAGAGGGTAAGGTTTACATTGATGCTTAACATTATCAGGATACTACCTATAATCACAATAGGGGATTTAAATATTGCATCAATAAACCTGAGGATACTCCACTCGACCTCTTGAACATCTGATATAATTCTCGCAATAAGGTCACCTCTTTTTTGACCATTTTGTTTTCTGACAGCGTTTTCAAGATAGCGGGAATATAATCTGGATCTCAGATCACGTACTGTTGATGATCGGACCGATACCATAAAAAACATTGCGAGATACCTGAAGAGGTTCTTAAAGAAAAATGTAATGACTATCAATCCGCAGACAAGCATTAATGCTTTGGAAGTACCCTGGGATTCAATGACCTGGATGAAATAGTATTTGAGCCAGTCAATAATCTTAAGTATACTATCAGGCTTACTTATTGTTTTATCAACAGAATCCGTAAATAATAATTGAAAAAAAGGAATGACAAGAGGTATGGAAATAACTGTAAAGACAGCCATCAATACATGACAGAAAATACTCAGGGAAAGAGTTCCCTTATATCTCAGAAGGTAATGTACAAGCTGTTTGATGTCTTGCATGAAGCAAGTATAACTTATTGAGGTTTCAACTCAAAACTCTCCATGAATTTTGTAGTCACATTTCCGGACAGAAAATCCTCATTTTTCATGAGTTGCTTGTGAAATGGTACGGTCGTCTTGATACCCTCAATAATAAATTCATCAAGTGCCCTTTGCATTTTTTTGATACACTCCTCTCTTGTTTCTGCTTTGCAGATCAATTTTGCAATCATTGAGTCGTAATAAGGAGGAACGGTATATCCTGCATATACATGGGTATCTACACGTACTCCATGGCCTTTTGGACTATGGAATGAGCTTATAGTTCCTGGATTCGGTCTGAAATCTGTATATGGATCTTCAGCATTGATCCTGCATTCGATAGCATGCATCGTTGGTGTATAGTTCTTTCCGCTCAATTTACATCCGGCAGCTACTCTGATCTGTTCTTTGATCAGGTCACGGTTAATCACTTCTTCAGTGACAGGATGTTCTACCTGGATCCTGGTATTCATTTCCATGAAATAGAACTTCTTGTATTTATCAACCAGGAATTCTACTGTACCGACACCTTCATATTTAATCGATTTACCTGCTTTTACAGCTGCTTTACCCATTTGGTTACGCAGACGGTTATCCATGAAAGGGGATGGGGATTCCTCAACCAGTTTCTGATGTCTTCTTTGTATACTGCAATCCCGTTCAGACAAATGAACCACATGCCCATGTTGATCACCTATGATTTGAAACTCGATATGTCGGGGTTCAACAATAAACTTTTCGAGATATATGCCATCATTTCCAAAAGAAGCTGCTGCTTCTCTTTGGGCCTTATCCCATTGTTCTTCAAATTCTTCTTCCTTTTCGACGATACGCATTCCTTTACCTCCACCGCCAGCTGTAGCTTTCAGAATAATCGGATAACCAATATCAGCAGCTACTTTAATCCCTTCTTTTACATTCTTTATCAAGCCATCAGACCCTGGTACAACAGGAACTTTAGCCTTGATCATTGTTTCTTTGGCAGTGACCTTGTCACCCATTTTGCGGATCATTTCTGCTGAGGGTCCGATAAATTTGATGCCATATTGCTGGCACACTTCAGCAAAATCAGAGTTCTCTGCAAGAAATCCATATCCCGGGTGCACGGCATCCGCATTTGTAATTTCTACAGCTGCCATAATCTTGGGAATGCTCAGATACGAATCAGCTGAACTCGGAGGACCGATACAAACCGCTTCGTCTGCAAAACGGACATGAAGACTGTCTTCATCGGCAGTGGAGTACACTGCGACTGTTTGGATGCCCATTTCCTTGCAAGTCCTGATAACGCGCAAAGCAATTTCACCCCTGTTGGCTATCAATATTTTTTTAAACATTTTTTGAGATTTAGATGGTGTCATCCACTACCCATTTGGATCAACAAGGAAAAGAACCTGATCGTATTCAACCGGACTGGCATCATCGACGAGTACCTTTACAATTTTTCCGCTTACTTCACTTTCTATTTCATTAAACAGCTTCATGGCCTCAATGATACAAACTACCGAACCTTCCTGGACTGTATCACCTATTGCAACAAAACTGGGTTTTTCCGGGGCCGGGGACCGATAAAAAGTCCCGACAATCGGGGATTTGATCTCCACCAGGTTTGAATCTGCCTGTGCTTCAGCCGGAGCGGGAGCAGCTGGAGGTGCGGGGCTGCTTTCATCCTTAGCCGGGGCTTGAGGAGCCGGAGCAGCCGGGGTATGAATAGCAGTGGGTGCGACCACATGTTGTGTCGTGCTTTTGGTTTTTGAGTAATTCTTGGTTCTTATAGTTAGTTCAAAATCACCATCTTTCATTCTGACTTCCGCCAATTCTGATTTTGAGACCAGTTTTAACAAATCCTGAATTTCCTTGTAAGTCATAATTATTATTTAACCCGTTCAAGATAAGACCGCGTTCGCGTATCTATTTTTAGTTTATCGCCTTCATTAATAAAGATAGGAACTTTTATTTCTGCTCCTGTCTCAACCGTTGCCGGTTTTGTCACATTGGTTGCAGTATCTCCTCTCACACCCGGTTCTGTATAGGTTACCTGGAGAACGACATGCTGAGGAAGGTCTATCGTCAATGGTGTCTCTTTTTCGGCATGGAACAGAATCTCGACCATTGCACCTTCTTTTACAAGATCTCCATTTTCTATCATTTCATTTGGAATCATGATCTGTTCATAAGTCTCGGTATTCATAAAATGAAATGAATCATCGTCCTTGTATAGAAACTGAAATTGCCTGCGTTCGACCCTCACGACGTCGATCTTGTGTCCGGCAGGAAATGTATTGTCTAAAACTTTACCATTCGTCAGACTTTTGAGCTTAGTTCTGACAAATGCTGGACCCTTTCCCGGTTTCACATGCAGGAATTCAACTACTTTATATACATCATTGTTGTAGTTCATACATAAGCCATTCCTGATATCCGATGTGTTTCCCATTATTTGTTCAATATTTAATTACAAAAGTAAGAAATCTGCAATCCTTATTTAATGCATTATTCCTAATAAATCAATATCCCCACTTTAATAAAATAGCCCCCCAGGTGAAACCTCCGCCAAAAGCAGTCAGAACGATATTATCACCTTTTTTCAGCTTATGCTCAAAATCTCTCAAACACAAAGGTATCGTTGCTGCAGTGGTGTTTCCATACTCTTCGATATTTATAAGGACTTTTTCTTCCGGATAATTCAATTGATTGGCAACTCCCATAAGAATTCTCAAATTAGCCTGGTGGGGAACAATCCAGTCAATATCATCCATTGTAAGGCCATTCCTGTTAACAACCTCATGTATACTTTCTGCCATTCCCTTAATAGCAGCCTTAAAAACGACCCTTCCCTCCTGGTATGCATAATGCATTCTTGCTTCTACTGTTTCTTTGGTAGCCGGATTCATACTTCCTCCTGCTTTCATATGAAGATAGTCCAAACCTGATCCGTCAGCTTTTAGTACTGCATCTTCTATACCGAAGTCATTATCAGATGGTTCCAACAGAACAGCCCCGGCCCCATCACCGAAAAGGATACAGGTTGCTCTGTCCTCATAATCTACTATTGAAGACATTTTATCAGCGCCTACAACAAGAATTTTCTTATAAGTGCCGCTTTCAATAAATTTTGATGCAGTAACCAAGGAATAAATAAATCCAGAGCATGCAGCGTTTATATCGTATCCGAATGCATTAGTAGCACCGATTTTATGCCCAATGAGGTTAGCTGTATCCGGGAAAGGATAATCAGCTGTGACTGTTGCTACAATGATCAGTTCAATCTCTTCAGGCTTCACGCCTGTTTTATCCAGGAGAACCTTCACTGCTTCAGCTCCTAGGTCGCTGGTCGCCTTATTCTTATCTTTCAGGATATGTCTTTTCTTAATACCTGTTCTTGTTCTGATCCAATCATCATTGGTATCAACCATTTTTTCAAGATCCTTGTTGGTCAAAACATCTTCAGGGACATATCCTGCAACTCCTTTAATTACTGCTTTAATATTCGACATCTGGTATTCATTAGACTGATGAACAAATAAACAAAAAAAATGCGTGCTCTCACTTTTCTGAACAAATTAATATTTGAAGGCACCCATCAATTGCTCTCAAAAAAAATATAAAAAAAAATCATCAGTTATAAAACACTGATTTTCAGTGCACTAAGTACAATAATAGTTAAATTCAAAAGGCTGATAATCGTCTTTCTTAAGAACTGGAACATGTTTTGTTTCTATGTAAGCATCAGTTAATCAATTTTTTACGAATGATAAATAATTCTTATATGAAAAACTTAATGAATCTTATGATTGCCTTTGCTTTTTGCACCACGACATCAGTGGCTGCAGATCCTGTCATTGATCTTATTCCTGGCAGCAGTGTGAATTATTTCCAGGGCAGTTTTGACAGTGGCAAGAACAAGGCGGGTACGGAAGGTAAACTATTCTTTGTTGAGTTTTATGCTGACTGGTGCACACCCTGTAAGTGGATGGATAAAACGACATTCAGGGATTCAGATGTCATTAATTTATTAAATGACAACTATGTTCCTTTGAAAATGGATATCGAATCAGATGAAGGATCCAACCTGAAAGAAAAATTTTCTGTTAGAATGTTACCTACCATTTTGATCTTTAATTCAAGAGGGGACATGGTAGAACGCGTCGAAAAAACATTGAGTTCTGAATCAATGACCAGCCTTCTGAGTTTTCATAATAATCCCAAAAACAAGCAGGTCATCAGTCATAATGTTAATTCAAGTCCCAGTGTCTATTCTGAAAACAGGGGTCCAAACCTTGATCACCTGTACAATCAATACCAGATTGCTGAGAAGTTCAGAACCAACTATAAATTACAGGTAGGAAATCATTTTGACTATAATGATGCATTTGATCAAGTTAGAGAACTTAAAGAAATCTTTCTTGAACCTATTATAGTTCTTAACAACTATGTTGACAATACAACTCAGTACAAAGTTCTGATGGGTGAATTTCAGACTATCGATGAAGCTGAAAGTTTCAGAAAAATACTTAGAACCGACTTTAAGATTGATTCTATAGTGTATTGATTTGATACACCTCCCCTACTATCCCAAAAACACGGGGGAACATAGAATCTGCAGTATTTAAAAAACCGCGATCTTAACAGGTCGCGGTTTTTTTATATTAACGAAATACATTGTCAATACTATATTCGTTTATAGTTTATCAGGGTATCCCATTAGTTATAAAAATAATAATAGATCGATCTTTGTATTCGTTAATTTACAGTAACCTTAATCAGCAAACATATAATAACTTTCAGTTATATTTGCGGAAAATGAGAATCACCTTATGAGGCGTGGATTGATAATAGTTTTCTTGTCATTTTTACTGCTCCCCGGAACGGCCAAATTACAGACACCATGTGTAGATTTAGGTATCACTGATACCCTGGGTTTTAACACTGTTATTAATGTCGATGATGGAATCATTGATCCGGGAGACGAGTTCTGTGTCAGTTTTACAACTGAAAACTTCAATTTCGTCATCGGGTTTCAATATACATTTGCATTTGACCCCTCAATCCTTTGTTTTTTATCTCTGCAAACGACCCCCGGTGTACTTCTTGGGCCCATCGGACCTAACTTCTCCCAGGCAGATAACGGCGTCATTTCAATGATTTGGACCAATCTCAATGCAGAAGGACAAACTTTGCCGGATGGGCAAGAGATTTTTACACTTTGTTTCAATGCCTGCGGCGAACCCAATGACTGCTCCCCTCTTTATTTTAACGATGACTATCCATTCTATCCTGAACTAGAGGTCAATTACCAGGTGGATGAATTTACTACATGTTCTGATACGATTATCCTCCTGGACGGGCAGGAAGAGACTCAGATCAAAATTGAATGTACAGAATTAACGATCATTGATATACAGACATGCAATGCTGACCCGACTAACGGGTCTCTCAGTTTTTCAGCCTGTGGTGGTGCATTACCCTATACATACGAGGTAACTACCTCTTTCAGCCCTGCAGTACTTTCAGGGACGATCAACCAGGATGGAGAAGAAGTCCTATTCGGAACTGTTCCACCAGGACTTTTCACTATCGAAGTAACAGATGCAGATGGCAATGTATCAACCCGAACTGTCAATATAGAATCCGGTCCTGC
>JAHHJO010000401.1:0-21610 GCA_018680275.1 Bacteroidia bacterium | reverse complement strand
ATACTGCATGTCAATTCTCCTCCAGTACCCATTGCAGTCGGCAGCAATGTATCTTCTGTTACGACAACACTCGTGGAAGAGGTACAACCATTGTCGCTGTCTGTCACTTCAAGGGTATAGGTGCCTGCTGCATCAACTAGAGGCATAGAAGATGTCTCACCGCTTACTATGTTTCCATCAGAGGTCGTCCAGGAATAACTTAAAGTTCCCTGGCCTGTCGATCCGCTTCCATCCAGGTTAATACTCGAAATACTGCATGTCAGTTCTCCTCCTGTACCTATTGCCGTTGGTGTTGTAATATTCTCTGTCACTACTACACTGGTTGAAGAAGTACAACCATTATCACTGTCTGTAACTTCCAGGGTATATGTTCCTGCAGCATCAACAAGAGGCATGGATGTTGTCTCTCCACTTACTATATTTCCATCAGAAGTCGTCCAGGAATAAGAAATACTTCCACATGAAACACTTGATCCACTACCGTCAAGGTTGATACTTGATGTACTGCAAGTGAGTTCACCTCCTACTCCCGAAGCTACAGGGTTGGTGAAATTAAGCGTTACTGTCTGTGTATGGGAAACACTATTTCCTGTACAATCTGTTGCTGTCCATGTATTCGTAACAGAAGGTGATGCTCCACATGATGGTGTCCCGGATTGACTATACATAACTGTAATGGTTTCACCACAATCATCTGTAGCTGTAATTCCAGGATCTCCTGGAATCGCGGAAACACATTGAACAGTAATATCTGCAGGTGTCGCACTCAAGACAGGAGCTGTAGTATCATTGAACTGGTATTCTATATCACATGAAAATGATTGTCCATCACCTTCAATTGTATAGCTTCGCGTTATGGATAAAATATTTGAGTTGCAAGTCAAGGGACCGTCAACCGAATTGACGCTGACTGTACCACAAGCACCGTTTATCGCAGGGGATCCTGGCAACATTTCGAATTCTGCAACCGTCGTTGCAGGTGCCGGTAATCCAGTTGCACAGGATATTCCAGTCACCGTCATATCAGGACATATAACTGCAATGCATCCTGCCGTTGCAGAAACATTGACTGGCGCACATCCGGATTGCCCAGGGTATGAAATGTCTACAGAATAGCTTGAACAATCATTAGGCACAGAAATAGACGAAGTAGTTTCACCATTAGACCACAGGTATTCAAGAGTACAGGTCAAATCAGTTGATGCTGTTAAAGTAACCGTTGTACCATCAGTACTACATGAAGAACTTATCTGCTCTCCGGTTATTATGGGATAAAGCACTATATCACCTGTCACATTCCCCCCTGTACTACATTCTGAAGGTGGCGAACTAACACAATATGTCAATGTTTTCCCAGCACAATCTGTTACCAGGGGACCTGTATACGTAAATGTAGGATTGGCACAATCAATATTTATGCCTGGACCGGATCCACAATCAAGATAATTCAACAGGCTGAGTCCTGTATCAGGATCAGTTCCCGTACAACTCCAATCAATAGGTTCATCAATACCGAGGACATTGATACCATTGGTACAACTTTCGACAGATACAAATCCTTCAACTACAACTGCGGGTACGGAAGTGACATTAATGGAAAGTGTATTGAAATTACCCGATTTACATAGCAGTAATTCAATATTTTGACCGGTCACACATATTGGATCACAAATAGATGTTTGATCTGGAGCTCCAGAAGGACATGATACATCATACCATACATCTATTCCACATTGGTTTGGACCATTAAATGTTACATTTAATCCCCCTGCGTCCGGGTGCAAAGTGATATTCAAAATACCACAGTTCTGATTATTCGCCTGTGAATTGCAACATTTTCCTGATCCGGATATAGTTGTGGTTCCTGAAGCATTCGGTGCAGATGAAATATCAATACTGGATACAGGTACAGTATTGTCGCATTGACCATATACCTGTAAACTGTAAAAACTACATAAAATGAATGCAGTTATAGTTGACAAAACCCCTTTGTTCATTCTCAGAATTTGATTATGCGATTTTACTTAATCAGGTTTCCTGGTGGTTTGCAATTATAAAACATCAACAATCATTATGGACTTTTACAATTGCTTTATAAAGATAAACAAAGAGAACTGCATTATAAAATATAAAGTATTAATAATGAATTATTAACACATATGTATTTGTTTAATACATAGTGCTTTAAAGCAGAACTGGAAAAATATATTTTTATTTTACAAGTGAAGCGATTGTCGAGCCAATGTTTGCTGGTGACTGAACCACATGAATACCACATTCTTCCATGATTTCCATTTTGGCAGCAGCAGTATCAGATTTACCCCCGACAATAGCACCGGCATGACCCATTGTTCTTCCTGCAGGTGCTGTTTGACCTGCAATGAATCCAACAACAGGTTTCGTACCATTTTCTTTTATCCACCTGGCTGCATTGGCTTCCATATTACCTCCAATTTCACCAATCATAACGATACCATCTGTATCAGGGTCATTCATTAATAATTCTACGGCTTCCTGTGTAGTTGTTCCTGGAATAGGGTCTCCACCAATACCAATACAAGTTGATTGTCCCAATCCTGCTTTTGTCACCTGGTCAACTGCTTCATATGTAAGTGTTCCGGATCTGGATATGATTCCAATCCTTCCAGGGGTATGAATAAATCCTGGCATGATACCTACTTTGGCTTCACCAGGTGTGATAACACCCGGACAATTAGGTCCGATAAGGCGACATTCGATATCTTCCAGGTATGCTTTTACCTTTACCATATCCTGAATCGGAATACCTTCTGTTATAGCAACAATGACTTTTATTCCTGCAGAAGCAGCTTCCATGATGGCATCACCTGCAAATGCAGGCGGGACAAAAATGACAGAAGTATCTGCTCCCCCATGTTTTACGGCATCAGAAACAGTATTATACACCGGTCGGTCAAGATGTACCTGACCACCTTTACCAGGTGTCACGCCGCCAATAATATTGGTGCCATATTTTATCATTTGAGAAGCATGAAAACTCCCCTCTTTGCCTGTAATCCCCTGGACTATAATTCTTGATTCCTTGTTTACTAATACACTCATTCCTTAGTTGATTATGATTACTTGTTCGTTATCTCTGTGCATGAGATATTTCTCACGCGCGTATTTTTCAATATCGCTGTTAATGATCTCTCTTTCCTTAAGGGCGTTTTCAAGTTCAATCTCGTAATTGCTCTTCTTAGCAACTAATCCACTTAATGTCTGACTTAGTTTGACTTGAGTAAATACATTGTATTTATCAAAAAACATCATCCAGACAGCAAATAAGGCAATGGTTAGCGTGTACTTGTTAACCCACTTATTGGAACTGAGCTCATTTGAATGGTTACGTAGTTTCTTCTTAAGACCCATTACAAATTTTTGTAATGTAAATATATTAATTCTATTGCTTAAAAGCGGTTTTACCGGGATAATAAGCCATAGACCCCAATTCTTCTTCTATTCTCAATAACTGGTTATACTTGGCGATCCTGTCACTTCTTGATGCTGAACCGGTCTTGATTTGTCCTGTACCAAGGGCTACAGCCAGATCCGCAATCGTTGTATCTTCAGTTTCCCCGGACCTGTGACTCATAACAGAAGTCCAGTTGTTGTTATGTGCCATCTGAACTGCTTCAATCGTTTCTGATAATGAACCAATCTGGTTTACCTTGATTAAAATTGAATTGGCACAAGCCTCATCAATACCTCTCTTAAGTCGTTTTGTATTGGTTACAAGCAGATCATCTCCGACCAGTTGCACCTTATTCCCCAAAGCATTGTTTAGTTTGGACCAGCCACTCCAGTCGTCTTCATCGAGTCCATCTTCAATTGATATAATCGGGTAATTATTTACCCAATCACTCCAGTAGGCAATCATTTCATCCGAGCTTAACTTATCGCCGGTGGATTGGTGGAAATGGTACATTTTTTCATCTCTCAGGTAGAATTCTGAAGTTGCTGCATCCATGGCTATCAGAATATCCTCCCCAGGCCTGTATCCTGCCTGTTCAACTGCTTTGAGAACGATTTCAATAGCTTCCTTGTTCGATTTTATATTTGGAGCAAAACCACCTTCGTCACCTACATTAGTAGAATAATTATTTGATTTAAGCACACTTTTCAAATGGTGAAAAACTTCCACTCCCATTCTTAGTGCATCCTTGAATCGCTCTGCACCCACAGGCATGATCATGAATTCCTGGAAGTCTATGCTATTGTCAGCATGCGAACCTCCATTAAGTATATTCATCATAGGTACTGGTAACACATGGGCATTGACCCCGCCTACATACCTGTATAATGACTGACCTGATTCCTGCGCTGCAGCTTTGGCAACCGCCAGTGAAACTCCCAGTATCGCATTGGCACCAAGATTCCCTTTGTTTTCAGTTCCATCAAGGCTGATCATTCTTTCATCAATGAGTCTCTGATCAAATATATCTTCTCCAATCAGGGATTCCATGATCTGGTTATTTACATTGGATACTGCTTTTGAAACTGCTTTTCCGAGGTATACATCCTTGTCACCATCTCGTAACTCTACAGCTTCATAGGCACCGGTAGATGCACCTGAAGGTACTGCAGCCCGACCTACATAGCCATTTTCAGTTAAAACATCGACTTCTATCGTTGGATTTCCTCTTGAATCAAGGATCTGTCTTGCAGTTATATCTGATATTCTGCTCACTTCAATTAATTTTTATGTGATTTAATAGTCTCAATAAAGTCATCAAAAAGGTACCTGGAATCATGTGGTCCGGGAGAAGCTTCAGGGTGATACTGTACTGAAAAGGCAGGTTTGCCTTTTACTTTGATCCCTTCTATTGTATTATCATTAAGATTAACATGCGTTATCTCGACCAACTCACTCGCTTCGATGGCTTGAGGACTGACGCCGAAGCCATGATTCTGACTTGTGATTTCACAATATCCTGTAACCAGGTTTTTCACCGGGTGGTTTATACCACGGTGGCCATGATGCATTTTATAAGTATGTATGTCATTTGCCAGGGCCAGTAGTTGGTGCCCAAGACAGATACCGAACATAGGTTTATTTAATTTCAATAATTCTTTGATCGTCTTTACCGCATAATCCATCGAAGCAGGATCTCCGGGACCATTTGAAAGGAAATAGCCATCAGCACCGAAAGCATTTATCTCTTCTACACCTGTTTTGGCCGGAAAAACTTTCAGGTAAGCTCCACGTTCTGCAAAGCATCTAAGTATATTTTTCTTGGTTCCAAAATCAAGTACAGCAATCCTGACACCGGCATTTTCGTCACCCATAGTATATACCTCCTTAGTAGATACCCTGGAAGCAAGTTCAAGACCTTCCATCGAAGGTATTCTCTTGCATTCTTCCTTTAATTTATCAATATCCAGTTCTGATGTTGAAATCAAACAATTCATGGCACCTTTACTCCGAATATGTCTTACGATTGCCCGTGTATCTACCTGGTGTATACAAACGATATTATTGGCTTCAAAATAACTTTGTATTGAAGTATCAGCAACAGGCCTGGAAAAAGCATCTGTAAAATTCTTACAAACCAATCCGGCTATCTGGATTTTGTCCGATTCTTGTTCAGTATTCTTTATGCCGTAATTGCCAATATGTGCATTGGTTGTTACCAGAATTTGTCCAAAATAAGAAGGGTCTGTAAATATCTCCTGGTATCCTGTCATACCGGTATTAAAACAAATTTCACCTGTACCGATACCTTGAATTCCTGCAGCCCTGCCTTTGAAAACGGTTCCGTCTTCAAGTAGAAGAACCGCATTATGTGAAGCATGGTTAAACATAGAGTTTGATTTGATCTGACGCGCTGCAAATATATGATTTTGTATAATATAATTGGGCAATAATGATAACACTATTGCCCAATTAAATATCTTAAGAAGTTATTATTCTTACTCTTCTTCCTGGGTAGCCACAGGTGGTGTTTCACCGCCTGCCTTCTTCTTTCTTCTTCTCCTTCTTCCGCCACTTTTGCCTTCTTTGGCATTTGTGTAAATTTCATTGAAATCCACAAATTCGATCATTGCCATTTCAGCACCGTCACCTTTCCTGAATCCTGTTTTAATGATTCGAAGGTATCCTCCCGGTCTTTCTCCAATTTTGCCAGCTATAGTACCAAATAGTTCTTTTACTGCTTCTTTACTCTGCAGGTAACTGAATACTGTTCTTCTTGAGTGAATAGTATCGCTCTTTGCTTTGGTAATTATCGGTTCGACATGAACCCTTAAAGCCTTGGCTTTTGCCAATGTTGTATTGATCCTTTTGTGTTCGATCAATGCATTTGAAAGGTTTTTCAGAAGAGCTCTCCTGTGTCCTTTCTTACGTCCAAGGTGATTGAACTTTTTATTATGTCTCATGACAATATATTTGCACCACTACTGTTTCACGCTCCAATCGACTTTTATAGCTATGGAACAGCGTTTTGTGAATTAAAAATCGGAATCCTTAAGAGTCGATACGATTCCTTTTATTCTTCGTCTAACTTATACTTTGAAAGATCCATTCCAAATGTCAGACCTTTATTTTGTAGCAATTCTTCAATTTCTACAAGTGATTTCTTACCGAAGTTTCTGAACTTAAGTAATTCGTTTGTATCATATTTCACCATCTCTCCCAATGAGTTGATCTTAGCCGCTTTCAGGCAATTGTATGCTCTGACAGATAGATCAAGGTCTTCAAGAGGTGTTTTGAGCAGCTTCCTCATGTGCAGGATGTGCTCATCCACGATATCATCTTCACGACCTTTGTCTGTATCGAAAGTGATATTTTCATCAGTCACAAGCATCAGGTGCTGGATCAGGATTCTTGAAGCTTCCTTAACGGCATCTTCGGGATGAATTGTTCCATCAGTCTGAATATCTATAGTCAGCTTTTCATAGTCGGTTCTTTGACCAACCCTTGTATTCTCAACCCTGTAAGCCACTTTCTTAATCGGCGTATAAATAGCATCAACAGGAATAACCCCGATTGGTGCATCCTTCGTCAAAGTCTCACTGGCTGGCACATAACCTCTGCCTTTGGTGACTGTCAGTTCTATTTCAAGGTTTACACTATTATCCATATTGCAAAGCACAAGATCAGGATTCATTACCTTGAAAATATTGGTATGCGCTTCAATATCTGCAGCCGTAAGTTTGTCTTTGCCACTGATTGTAAGGTAAATCTTCTCCACGTCTGAATCCGGAAGTTCAATTTCAGGCTTTATTCTGACCTGCTTGATATTCAGAATGATATCCACGACATCTTCTACAACACCTTTGATCGTTGAGAACTCATGGTCAACTCCGGCAATTCGTACCGCAGAAATAGCATAACCATCTAAGGAAGACAACAATACTCTTCTGATAGAATTTCCGATTGTTTGACCGAATCCAGGCTCAAGAGGCTTGAATTCAAAGGTCCCATCAAAATCATCAACTTTTGTTAATAAAATTTTATTAGGTCTCTGAAAATTTAGGATACTCATACCTTAATTAAGATTTTTATTATGAAACTGCATGAACCAAGCAGCAAAATATGTTTGTTCTGTTTATTCTACTTTGAATAAAGTTCAACAATCAACTGTTCGTTGATTTTTTCAGGAATTTTCTCTCTTTCCGGGTATTCCATAAACGTTCCTTCCATTCTTTCAGGATTCCATTCCAGCCAGGTAAACTTGCGGATATCAGATTTTGCACTGATTGAATTCAGGATTACTTCAAGATTTCGGGATTTGTTTCTTATAGAAATAACATCGCCGGGTTTCAACAGGTAAGAAGGCACATTGGTTAATTTGCCATTAACTAGTATGTGTTTGTGCGCAACAAGTTGCCTTGCACCCCTTCTCGTTGGAGAAATACCTAATCGGAAAACAGCATTGTCTAACCTTGCTTCAAGGTACTGAAGCAGGATTTCACCGGTTACACCACTTTTCCTGCTTGCTTTTACAAACAGGTTACGGAATTGTCTTTCAAGAATACCGTATGTGTATTTTGCTTTCTGTTTTTCAGTTAACTGAATCGCGTAATCTGATTTTTGTTTCCTTCTTCTTGACGGGCCATGTTGACCAGGAGGATATTTTCTTTTTTCAAAACTGCGATCAGGCCCAAAGATCGGTTCTCCGAATCTTCTCGCCATTTTTGTTTTTGGTCCAGTATATCTAGCCATTTAATCTAATCTCTTATTAAGTTTATTATACTCTTCTTCTTTTTGGAGGTCTGCAGCCATTGTGCGGTAAAGGAGTAACGTCCTTAATTCGTGTTATCCTTATACCGATCTCATCTATCGCTCTAATTGCTGCTTCTCTTCCGGAACCAGGTCCTTTTACATAAACCTGTGCATATCTCATGCCTGCATCATAAGCCACCTGTGCGGCATCTTTAGCAGCAATCTGAGCAGCAAATGGTGTATTCTTTTTGGAACCTCTGAATCCTGCTTTACCTGCTGAAGCCCAGGATATCACCTGACCTTGCTTATTGGTCAATGAAATGATGATGTTGTTGAAGCTTGCCTTAATATAAGCCAAGCCTTCCGGCTCAACATGTACTTTCCTTTTTTTTGCCTTTCTAGCTTTTGACATCTATTTATTATTTAGTGGCTTTCTTCTTATTAGCAACAGTCTTTTTACGACCTTTTCTTGTCCTTGCGTTAGTTTGCGTTCTTTGTCCTCTGACTGGTAACCCTTTCCTATGTCTCAACCCTCTGTAACAAACGATATCCATCAATCTCTTAATATTTGTTTGTACTTCGGATCTTAACTCTCCTTCTACTGTATAATCATCCTGGATCAGCTTTGTTAATTGCATAACATTATCATCTGTCCAGTCATCGACTTTTACGTTTTCATCAATGCCTACCTTACCCAAAATTTCGCTGGCTTTACTTCTTCCGATGCCATAGATATAGGTCAGACCGATAACGCCTCTCTTGTTCTTTGGTAAATCAACTCCTGAAATTCGTGCCATAATTATCCTTGTCTTTGTTTAAACCGTGGGTTCTTTTTATTAATAACATACAGCTTGCCTTTTCTTCGCACGATCTTGCAATCTGCTGAACGTTTCTTGATTGATGCTTTTACTTTCATTATTCTATTTATATCTGTAAGTAATACGTCCTCTTGTTAAATCATATGGCGACATCTCCACAGCAACTTTGTCTCCCGGAAGAATACGTATGTAATTCATTCTCATTTTTCCTGAAATAGTTGCAACAATCAGGTGGTCATTTTCCAAACGCACCCTGAACATTGCATTTGAGAGTGCTTCTTCAATTGTACCATCCTGCTGTATAAGATCTTTCTTTGCCATTAAAAAATTTTGGAGTGCAAATATCTAACTTTTTAGCGAGATATTCCTGATTTCAGGATTATTTTTTACTGCTTCCAAAATGACTGAATGATCCGATAAAATCTCGGTTTTATCTTCCAAAACGGCTATTGTATGCTCATAGTGCGCTGATGGCTTTCCATCTTTGGTTACAATAGTCCATCCATCACCCATTTGCTTTACCGATTTTACACCCATATTGATCATTGGTTCGATAGCAATTACCAAGCCTTCCTTGATTTTAGGTCCTCTTCCTCTTTTCCCGTAGTTTGGAATCTCAGGTGCTTCGTGAAGGGATTTTCCGATCCCATGTCCCACCAACTCTCTGACAACACTGTAGCTCTTTTGTTCATTGTGATGCTGGATGGCATAACCTATATCTCCTATCCTGTTGCCGCACTTAGCCTGTTCTATTCCTTTATATAAAGATTCATACGTAGTGACCAACAATTCCATGACATCTTCCTTCACATCTCCCATTGCAAATGTAAATGCAGAATCTCCAAAGTATCCATTCATAAAGGAACCGCAATCAATGCTGATGATATCCTTTTCTGTAAAAGGTGTATCTACCGGAATGCCATGAACAACCGCTTCATTCGGTGAAATGCAAAGCGTTGCAGGGAATCCGCCATAGCCTTTGAATCCAGGTTTTGCATTATGGTCCCTTATAAAAGTTTCTGCTTCCTTATCGAGTTGAGTTCCGGTAACACCCGGCTTAAGTAATGAGGCAACATGTGCGAGGGTTTTAGTTACAAGAAGACAACTTTCGCGGATTTGCTCAATATCTTCCCGGGTTTTGTAATAAATCATAGTTTATTACATTCCTGCACCAATGGTCTGCATTCCGCTTCGGCCTTTGATACGACCAGACTTAACCAAACCATCATATTTTCTCATTAATAAATAGCTTTCTACCTGTTGCAATGTATCCAGTACTACTGCCACAAGAATCAGTAGTGAAGTACCTCCAAAGAATAATGCAAAAGAATCATTCACACCAAAAACAGCAATAATTGCCGGTAATATTGAAATCAATCCAAGGAATATGGATCCTGGCAATGTGACTCTGGTCGTTAATGTATCAATAAATTCCTGTGTTGCTTTACCAGGTTTGATCCCTGGAATAAATGCATTCTGTCTTTTAAGGTATTCAGCATATTGCTGAGGATTTACCAATAATGCGGTATATACATAAGTAAACACGACGACAAGAAAGAAAAATATCACGTTATATGGAATTGACTTCCAGTCACTCAGACTCATCAGAAAACTTCCCGGAGTAGATCCGTCAGAACTGACCCACTGGGCCACTGATACCGGAAGAAACATTATTGCCTGTGCAAAGATGATAGGCATAACCCCTGATGCGTTTACTTTCAATGGAATATAATCCCTTGCTCCCGAAACAGGCATATTCTGTGCGCCTCTTCCAACCATTCTTTTAGCAAATTGAATAGGTATTCTCCTTACGCCCTGTACAACCAGTACCGTACCCATAACCACAAAGAATAATGCTGCCAATTCGAGGATAAGGAGGAAAGCACCTCCACCATTGAACTGAGATATTACTTCTGTTGCGAAAGATCGTGGTAGTGTAGCAATAATTCCTACAGTGATCAGAAGGGATACACCATTTCCGATACCCCTGTCTGTTATTTTTTCACCCAGCCACATGGCAAAGATAGTACCTGTTGACAGGATTAGAATATTGGAAAAGAAAAACACACTCATACTCAAAGAGTCATGAATGGCATTTGGCATCGATTGAATATATTTCAAATATCCACCTCCCTGAACCAGGGTAATGAAGACCGTAAGTATCCTTGTGATCTGCGTCAGTTTTTTCCTGCCGGATTCTCCTTCTTTCTGTTGTAATTTCTGGAAATAAGGCACAGCAAAACCAAGAAGCTGAATAATAATGGAAGCCGTGATATATGGCATGATACCTAAAGCAAATATAGCTGCCTGATTAAATGCGCCACCGGTAAAGGTATTGATCAAACCAAGAATATCATTAGATCCTCTCTGGCCAACTGCCGTTTCCAATGCTTCAGAATTAACACCTGGTAAAACGATAAAAGATCCTATTCTATATACTGCCAGTAACAACAGGGTAAATAATATCCTGTCACGCAGTTCTTTTATTTTCCAGATATTCTTTAAGGTCTCAATAAATTTGTTCATGCCAGACTTTTATAGAATTGTTACTGTTCCTCCTTTAGATTCAATATGTGATTTAGCTGATGCGGAAATTGCGTTAACCGTCACGTTGATCGCAGTGTTAATCTCACCATTTCCAAGAATTTTGACCACGTCATTCTTTTTTATGATTCGGTGTTCTTTTAAAGCATCAACAGTCACATCCTTTAATCCGAACTTGTCATGAATTTCCTGAAGTCGGCTAAGGTTAACAGCCACATATTCAATCCTGTTGGGACTATTAAATCCTCTTTTTGGCAGTCTCATCTGCAAAGGCATCTGACCACCTTCAAAATGTCTCTTTCTACTATATCCTGAACGAGATTTAGCACCTTTATGCCCTCTTGTACTCGTTCCACCATACCCGGATCCCTGTCCTCTGGCAATTCTTTTCCTCTTTTTTACAGAACCTTTAGCAGGTTTTAAATTATGAAGCTCCATAGTTAGCTCTTTATGTGATTATGCTTTTTCAATTGTAATTAAGTGTTTCACTTTCTCTATCATCCCCAACACCTGCGGTGTCCCTTCTTTTACGACAGAATGGTTGATCTTTTTAAGACCCAAGGCTTTAACAGTATCCTTTTGTTTCTGACTTCTGTCTATCGTACTCTTAACCTGAGTAATTTTAATCTTTTCCATGGTCTATATATATCTTATCCTTCGAATAACTTTTCAAGGGAAATCCCTCTTTCCTTAGCAATCTGTTTTGGTGAACGCAGCAAACTCAATGCATTTATGGTTGCTTTTACAACGTTATGTGGATTTGAAGATCCTTGAGACTTGGCCAATACATTATGAACCCCAGCACTTTCCAGTACGGCTCTCATGGCTCCACCTGCGATAACACCAGTACCATCCGCTGCAGGTTTGATCAATACCTTTCCTGCACCATATTTTCCTTTTTGTTCGTGAGGAATTGTACCATGTAGAATAGGCACCTGAACAAGATTTTTTCTTGCATCATCTACTGCTTTGGCGATAGATTCCTGCACATCCCTGGCTTTACCCAGACCTTGTCCGATTCTACCTTTACCATCACCAAGAACAACAAGAGCTGAAAAACTGAATGTTCGTCCACCTTTCGTCACTTTTGCAACCCTTTGAAGGCTTACCAACTTCTCCTTTAATTCGGAAGTTTCTATCGCTTTAACTTTATTTGGATTCTTTGCCATTGAAATATTTGCTTGATTATAAAATTAAAAAACCAGTCCACCTTCCCTGGCTGCGTCGCCAAGAGCTTTAACGCGTCCATGATAAAGATTACCTCCCCTGTCAAACACAACAGTGGATATATTTTTGGATTTCGCTTTCTCGGCGATAAGTTTCCCTACTTCAGAAGCAGACTGCACACCGGATCCCAATTTCAAGGTCTTGGAATCTGCATTCGCAAGAGTCACACCGTTCACATCATCAATCAACTGGCAATAAATGTGTTTGTTGCTACGAAAAACAGCAAGTCTTGGCGTATCAGCTGTTCCGTTGATCTTTTTTCTGATCGAGTAACGAATTCTCCTTTTTGATTTAATATTCATACCCATAATAGTATAATTTTAACCTGCTGTCTTACCAGCTTTTCTTCTAATAACTTCTCCTTTGAAACGGATACCTTTTCCTTTGTAAGGCTCGGTTTTCCTGAAAGCTCTGATCTTTGCAGCAACCTGTCCAACCAACTGGTTATCAATACCTGCAAGAACAATAGTAGGCGGTTTCCCTTTTTCCATTGCAGTTTCAAGTTTTACCTCGTCTGGAATGTAAAAGTAAATCGGGTGTGAATATCCAAGGGTTAATTCCAACAAGTTTCCCGTATTGGCAACCCTGTATCCCACACCATATAATTCCAATTCCTTTTTAAAACCTTCAGATACACCTGTAACCATATTCGAAATCAATGAGCGATACAAACCATGTACAGATCTGTGTCTTTTTTGATCCGTTGGTCTATTTATATTGAGTACTCCCTCATCAATAGCCAGTATAAGATCAGGATCAACTTTTTGCGTCAGTTCACCCTTAGGACCTTTTACAGTCACAAGATTCCCTTTATCAACATTAATTGTAACGCCGTCAGGTATAGATATTGGAGCGTTTCCGATTCTAGACATTATTCAAATTTTAGTATACGTAACAAATTAGTTCACCTCCAAGATTCTCCTTTCTTGCTCTTTTATCTGTCATCACACCATGAGAGGTTGATACAATACTGATTCCCAGACCATTAATAGTTCGTGGAATCTCACCTACTTTCACATATTTTCTCAAACCAGGTCTACTATGACGACCAAGTTTTTTTATGACCGGCTCTTTGGTTCTTGAGTCATACTTAAGGGCGATGTGAATCAACCCATTTTTTCCGCCTTCATCATCAAATTTGTACTTAAGGATATACCCCTGATCATAAAGGATCTCGGTAATACCTTTTTTCATTTTTGATGCCGGAATCTCAACAACACGATGTCTGGCCTGTTGAGCATTTCTAATTCTTGTCAAATAATCTGCAATAGGATCAGTTACTGCCATTTTCTTTAATTTTAATTCTACCAGCTAGCTTTTGTTAATCCAGGTATCTTACCTGCTAATGCCATTTCTCTGAATTTAACCCGGTTAACACCGAATCTTCTCATATAACCTTTAGGTCTTCCGGTCAGCTTACACCTGTTGTGTAATCTTACAGGGCTCGAGTTCTTGGGCAGTTTATCCAATTCATCCCAACGACCCTCTGCTTTAAGCTGACGTCTTTTCTCAGCATATTTCTCGACGAGTTTACGTCTCTTTTCTTCTCTGGCAATGAGTGATTTTCTAGCCATAGCTTATTAATTTCTTTGATTTTTAAAAGGCATACCCAACAATTTAAGTAATGCCAGTGCTTCTGCATCAGTCTTTGCAGTTGTTACAAAATTGATATCCATACCCGAGATACGACCTATCTTATCGATATTGATTTCCGGGAATATGATTTGTTCTTTCACGCCAAGGGAATAGTTTCCACGACCGTCAAAACTTTTATCATTAATTCCCCTAAAGTCTCTCACTCGAGGCAATGCTACTGAAATTAACCTGTCAAGGAATTCCCACATTCTATCATGTCTCAGGGTCACTTTTGAACCAATCGGCATTCCTTCTCTCAATTTGAAATTTGATACTGACTTTCTGGCAATTGTAGGAACTGCCTTCTGGCCGGCGATCATGGTCATTTCTTCAACGGCATTGTTAACCAGTTTTTTATCACCGGTTGCATCACCAACACCCTGGTTCATTGATATCTTCAACAATCTTGGCACCTGCATGACTGAAGAGTATTGAAACTGCTCCATCAATTGAGGGACAATCTCTTCTTTATATTTCTTTCTTAATCTTGGTTCGTAACTCATTTTACTTTATTATTTCACCTGATTTTTTAGAATATCTTACACTGTTTTTTCCATCTTTCTTACGTCCGGTCCTTGTAGCTTCTCCGCTTTTAGGATCAACAACAAGTAGATTGGAGAGGTGAATCGGAGCTTCAATCTCATTGATTCCACCCGGGTTATCATTGGTTGGTTTTGTATGTTTCTTCACAATATTTACACCTTCCACTATAGCCCTGTATTGTTTAGGAAATACTTCCCTTACTTCACCTGTTGCTCCTTTGTAAGAGCCTGAAATCACTTCAACTTTATCCCCTTTCTTAATATGGAGTTTGGTTGTTTTATGTGATGTTATTGAATTCATAATTACTTATTATTATAGCACTTCTGGTGCCAATGAAATAATTCTCATATAATCCTTATCTCTCAATTCCCTGGCTACAGGTCCGAAGATCCTTGTGCCTCTTGGCTCGTCTGCAGCATTCAATAACACGACTGCATTATCATCAAATCTGATATATGATCCGTCCTTTCTTCTGATCTCCTTTTTGGTTCGCACAATAACAGCCGGAGAGACAAGTCCTTTTTTTACACCTCCTGGTGATGCATGCTTAACTGTAACAATTATCTTGTCACCAATAGAAGCATACCTTCTTTTAGTTCCTCCCAAAACCCTGATACAAAGAACTTCTTTTGCACCTGAGTTGTCGGCTACGGTTAATCTGCTTTCTTGTTGTATCATTTCCTGATTATTTAGCGCGTTCAACGATTTCTACCAGCTTCCATCGCTTTCTTCTGCTCAATGGTCTGGACTCAATAATTCGTACAGTATCCCCTTCATTGCACGAGTTTTTCTCATCATGTGCTAGGAATTTCTTTGATTTCTTAACGAATTTCCCATAAATAGGGTGTCGTAATTTTCTTTCAACAGAAACAGTAATGGATTTATCCATTTTAGTGCTTGTCACCAAGCCTACTATCTGCTTCCTGTTTGATTTAATTTCTCCTGTAGACATAATTATTTTTTGCGTCGTCTTGCAATTTTTTTAGTTCTCAATGCTAACTGGTCTCCAGTCATATCTTTCAATTCGCGTCTTCGAGCCTCAGTGTTCAATCTTGCTATATCTCTTCTTACTTCGCGAAGTGCCAAAGGATTTTCCAATCCTCTGAGCGTATGGTCAAACTGAAGTTTCCTGTATTGAGTTTCAGTTTCCTTCAACTCGTTTTTCAATTCATCATCAGTGAACTCCTGTAATTCTATATATTTTTTACTTGGCATTGTATGATGTATTAATTTTCGATGTAATCCGGTCTTGTAATTGTCTTCGTCATAACCGGTAATTTCTGTGCTGCTAATCTTAAAGCTTCGTATGCTACTGCCTGAGGCACACCATCGATCTCAAACATAATCCTACCGGCCTTAATTGAAGCTACATAATGATCAAGATTACCCTTTCCTTTACCCATCCTTACCTCGAGTGGTTTGGATGTAATCGGCTTATCCGGAAAAATACGAATCCAAACCTTACCCTGTCTCTGCATGTACCTTGTCAATGCAATCCTGGCAGCTTCTATCTGTCGGTTTGTAATACGACCATTTTCCAAGGTCTTCAAAGCAAATGTTCCAAAGGCAATCGTGCTTCCTTTGTAGGCCAATCCTCTGTTTCGGCCTTTTTGCTGTTTTCTGTATTTTGTTCGCTTCGGTTGCAGCATTTTTGCTAATATTTACTTTACTTTCAAAAAAAGTTTTGCAAAGGTATAATAAATTAGTTTCTTCCTTTATTACCTCCTCTGCCACCATGGCCTCCTCTCTGACCGCCTCTTTGTCCACCTCGTTGTCCGCCTCTCTGTCCACCGCGACCACCTCGCTGTCCACGACCTCCTTTGGCTTTCGGATCACCTACATTCGGCGAAAGATCTCTTTTTCCTAAAACCTCACCACGACACACCCAAACCTTCACTCCAATCTTACCGTATACAGTCAATGCTTCGTATAATGCGTAATCGATATCAGCCCTGAATGTATGAAGTGGTGTTCTTCCATCCTTGAATTCTTCAGATCTGGCCATTTCCGCGCCATTCAATCTTCCGCTAATCCTTACTTTTATACCTTCAGCTCCAGCTCTCATTGATGACTGGATAGCCATTTTAATAGCTCTTCTGAAGTTTATTCTTGCTTCTAATTGTTTACCGATTGATTCAGCTACAATATTGGCATCAAGTTCAGGTTTTCTTATTTCAACAATATTGATCTGTACTTCCTGTTTTGTCAGTTTCTTGAGCTCTTCCCTGATCCTGTCGACTTCCTGACCACCTTTCCCGATGATGATACCAGGTCTTGATGTATGTACAGTTACAGTAATTCTTTTAAGCGTTCTTTCGATGATGATTCTTGCAATTCCACCTTTTTGCACACGAGCTCTCAGGTATTCCCTGATTTTTTCGTCTTCCACAACTTTCTTTGCAAAATCCTTACCACCAAACCAGTTGGATTCCCATCCCCTGATGATGCCTAATCGATTACCTATTGGATTCGTTTTCTGACCCATAATTTTATTTAATCTTCAGTATTTTCTTCAATAAATTCTTCGACTTCTGCCTCTTCATTTTCAATTTCAACAGCGTTTTCAATGATCACAGTTACATGATTGCTTCTTTTCCTGATTCTGTGGGCACGTCCATGAGGTGCCGGTCGAAATCTTTTAAGCATACCTGCTTCATCAACGAAAATGGATTTAATGAACAGATCATAATCATCCGCACTATAAGCCAAATCCAGTTTGTTCTCCCAGTTTGATATAGCCGAAAGCAAAAGCTTTTCAACCCATTCGGAGGCTTCTCTTTTTGAATATTTAAGGATATTCAGTGCATCGTCAACTGATTTTCCTCGTATACTGTCTACAACAAATCTCATTTTCCTTGCAGAGAGTGGTACATTTTTCAATTTTGCTATTGCTTCCATGTGACTTATCTCTTATTTATTATTTTCTGTTTCCAGAATGACCTTTAAATGTTCGGGTCGGCGCAAACTCACCAAGTTTGTGTCCTACCATATTTTCCGTAACGTACACAGGAATGAAAGTTTTCCCGTTATGAACTGCAATCGTCAGTCCTACCATATCAGGAATCACCATTGAAGCTCTTGACCAAGTTTTGATCACAGATTTCTTTTGAGAAGCCTGAGCAATATCAATCTTCTTTAATAATTTGTGATATACGTACGGCCCCTTTTTTATCGATCTAGCCATTCCTTATTTTTTTGTTTTCCTTCTTGAAATAATCAATTTATTAGATGCCTTTTTGACTTTCCTTGTCTTCTGTCCTTTGGCAAATACACCGGTTCTTGACCTTGGATGTCCTCCTGAAGCTCGGCCTTCACCACCACCCATCGGGTGATCAACCGGGTTCATTGCAACACCTCTTACTCTCGGTCTGTTACCTTTCCACCTGTTTCTACCTGCCTTACCCATCACCTGCAGACCATGATCCGGGTTTGAAGTTGTTCCTATTGTTGCTTTACAAGTCAACAATACTCTTCTGACTTCACCACTAGGTAGTTTTATAATACCATACTTCCCTTCCCTTCCCATCAATACACCATATGTACCTGCGCTTCTTGCTAATTGAGCGCCTTTACCAGGGCTCATTTCTATTGCATGTACTGATGAACCGAGTGGAATATCAGACAGATAAAGTGCATTACCTACATCAGGAGTTGCTTTCTTTCCAGACATAATTTTCGCACCAACCTCGATGCCGTTGGGCGCAATAATATATCTCTTGTCCCCATCAGCATAATGTACCAGGGCGATATAAGCAGATCTGTTCGGATCGTACTCAATTGTTTTAATTGTTCCCGGAACACCTTCATTATCTCTTTTGAAGTCAATGATCCTGTATTTTCTCTTATGTCCACCTCCAATGTTCCTTACGGTCATCTTTCCAGAATGGTTTCTACCACCTGTGTTGGACTTCCCTGTTGTCAGCTTTTTATACGGACGGTCTGTCGTTACCTCATCGTAGGTATTGCTCACGTGAAATCGTGACCCAGGAGTAACCGGTTTGTGTTTTTTAACTGCCATTTCTAACTATTATTAGATGTCTCCAAAAAAGTCAATTTCTTCTCCGTCTGAGAGTTTTACAATTGCTTTTTTGTATGAACTAATTTTTCCTTTTAAAATTCCAGATTTTGTGTTTCTTACTTTAGCCTTACCCGGCATAACCATTGTATTCACGGAAGAAACATTTACACTGTACATTTCTTCAACTGCCTTCCTGATTTCAATCTTGTTAGCCTTTTTGTTGACAATAAAGCTATACTGATTCAGGTCACCTGACAGTGTTTCAGATTTCTCAGAGATAATCGGTTTAATTAATATATTCTTGGCCATTTTTATTTATTTAAAAATGATTCTTTGATTTTTGAAATTGAACCCTCTGAAAATATGATGGTTCCACCATTCATGATTTCATAACTGTTCAGGTTTGAAGCCAGGACAACACCTGTCTTTTTGATATTCCTGCTGGATAACAACAGATTCTGATCAGCTTCATTCAACACAAATAGCGACTTCGCGCCTGACACTTCCAGGTTGTTCAATACATTTTGGAATTCACGTGTTTTGGGTTGATCAAATGTGAAATCTTCAATCACTTTGATCGATCCTGCCTGTGCCTTAGTAGCCAATGCAGATTTCCTGGCCAGATTCTTTACCTTTTTATTCAGTTTAATAGAATAACTCCTTGGCTTAGGACCAAAAGTTCTTCCTCCTCCTCTGAACAAAGGGTTTTTGATGGAACCTGCCCTGGCAGTACCTGTACCCTTTTGTTTTTTGATCTTTCTCGTCGATCCTTTGATCTCTCCTCTTTCCTTTGCCTTATGTGTTCCCTGCCTTTTGTTGGCCTGAATGGCTTTTATATCGAGGTAAAGTGCATGATCATTTGGTTCTATACCAAAAATCTCATCAGGCAAATCAACTTTTCTGCCTGTGCTATTACCATCTATACCATAAACATCAATCTTCATGATAATTTACTTTTCTATAATTACAATAGAACCTTTGTGCCCTGGCACAGCTCCTTTGATTAATAAAAGATTCTTTTCCGGAAAGATCTTGACGACCTGCAGGTTTAAAGTTTTCACTCTTTTTCCGCCCATTCTTCCACCCATCTTCATGCCTTTGAATACCCTGGAAGGTGTCGCACAAGCACCGATGGCTCCTGGAGCCCTTTGCCTGTTATGCTGGCCGTGAGTTGATTGTCCGACACCACCAAAGCCGTGTCTTTTAACAACTCCCTGAAAACCTTTTCCTTTTGATATTCCGATAGCATTCACCATATCTCCTTCTTCAAATACCTCGTCTACACTTATCTGATCACCCAGCGATTTTTCTAAATCAAAATCCCTGAATTCAGCCATTTTTTTGGCATTATTAACGCCAGCCTTCTTAAAATGGCCTTGCAATGCATTGGTTACTCTCTTTTCCTTGCGTTCGCCATAGGAGAGTTGCATAGCATTATAGCCGTCGGTATCCTCAGTTTTTACCTGAGAAACAAAGTTCGGACCTGCTTCTATTACCGTACAAGGGATATTATGCCCTTGGTCGTTAAATATGCTGGTCATTCCGATTTTCTTTCCGATTAAACCGTTCATCTTAAATTATTTAGCAGTATATGCTTTAGGACTACACGTAGTCCGCAAAATATTATTCAATCTTGTTGTGAAAAGTACTTATGTGAGCTTGACCTGGATATCCACACCACTTGGAAGTTCTAACTTAGAAAGTGCATCCACTGTTTTCTGAGTTGGTGTAAATATTTCAATGAGCCTCTTGTGTGTCCTCATCTGAAACTGCTCGCGAGATTTTTTGTTCACATGCGGTGATCTGAGCACCGTATGAACTTCTTTATCCGTTGGCAGAGGAATCGGACCAGAGATCACAGCGCCACTGTTGCGTACTGTTTTCACGATCTTCTCCGTTGACTTATCGACCAAATTATAGTCATAAGAGCGGAGTTTAATTCGAATTTTTTGATTCATAACCTTTTATAATGTCAAAAAGTGGTGCAAAGGTATATTTTATTAATTGATTATTCAACTAATAAATTAAACTTTTACTTCCCCTTTTGCTTTTTCAATAACTTCTTTAGCAATACCCTGTGGTGCCGGTGCATAATGAGAGAATGTCATTGTGCTGCTGGCTCTACCAGAGGTAATAGTTCTTAATTGTGTAACATAACCGAACATTTCGGACAATGGAACATCTCCCTGGATGACAATTGCGCCTCCAGTTCTTGAATCCTGTCCTTTTGGAAGACCTCTTCTCCTGTTAAGGTCACCAATAACTGATCCTACATATTCTTCAGGCGTGACTATTTCCACGTGCATGATTGGTTCCAGCAATACAGGTTTTGCTTTCTGAGCCGCAGTCCTGAATCCTTCCTTGGCACATAGTTCAAAGGCAATTGGCTTTGAATCCACGGCGTGGGTTGATCCATCATACAACTTAACTTTCATACTATCGATCCCATATCCGGCCAATACTCCAGAATCCATCATGGAATTAAATCCTTTTACAATAGAAGGGAAATATTCTTTTGGAATGGAACCTCCAAATATTTTGTTTTCAAACTGAAGTCTTACTTTTCCTGACTTGAAATCATCCGAATCAAGGAAATCCTTGTCTGCTGGTCCCAGTTCGAATTGCATTTGTGCAAACAAA
>JAHHJO010000546.1:0-8698 GCA_018680275.1 Bacteroidia bacterium | reverse complement strand
CTGTACACCTTGTCGTGCCGGGAATTTTATAATAGAAAGGAAACTTGAGAAAATTGCCAATGGTCTGGCTTATGCAGAGGACTATGAAGAAATCAAACAATGGGGAAAGATCATGCAAAGAACAAGCAGATGTGGCTTAGGTAAAGCTGCGACTAATGCCCTCCAGGATGCCTTAAGTAAATGTCCTGATTTCTTTGAGAACAAATTCATGCAGTCCGGCGATGGATTCAATAAAAAATTCGATATGCGTGCCGCTTTGGAACCATACGAAAAATTTAAAGACTAACTGTTTCAAATGAAAGAGCAAATCACAATTAAAATTGATGGTAAAGAGATCAAAACAAAGGCCGGGATGAACCTGGTTGATGTCGCCAGTGAAAATGGCATCTTTATCCCTTCCCTTTGCTACTATAAGCATATAGATCCTCCTCTTGGTACCTGCCGAGTGTGTACTTGTAAAGTAGAAGGTCATGACAGACCTTCCTGCACTACCAAAACTTTTGATGGTATGAATGTGCAGGTAAATACTGAAGATCTTCTGGATTTAAGGAAAGCTATTCTGGAAATGATGTTTGCAGAAGGAAATCACTTTTGCCCATCATGTGAAAAAAGTGGTGATTGTGACATGCAGCACATGGGGTATGAAATGGGCGTTTCACATACAAGATACCCGCACCTCTTTAAAGACCGAATTGTTGATTTTACGCCAAAGAGGATAATTATCGAACATAACAGATGTGTAAAATGCAAGAGATGTGTTGAGGAAGTATTTAATGATGATGGTGAAAGAATCTTTTCATTCTGTAATCGGGGAAATGAAACTGTGGTTGGTGTAGATTATGATGCCGAAGCTAAACTATCAGAAGAACAAGCTTTTGCTGCAATGCACCTTTGCCCTACCGGTGCTATACTGGTCAAAGGAAAAAGCTTCACAAATCCATTTGGAGACCGCAGATTTGATATGGTATCCGCAAATAAGGAAAAAGAAGAGAGTGACTTAAAGGAAGTATTCAGCAAAGGCAATGGTAAACCGAAGGAGAAAAAGATCATAGCTACAACATCATTGGCAGGATGTTTTGGTTGTCACATGTCCTTACTTGATGTTGACGAGGGACTTCTTGATCTCATTAATGTAGTTGACTTTAATAAGTCGCCTTTAACGGATATCAAAGAGTTTACTGAAATATGTGATGTAGGATTGATTGAAGGTGGATGTTGTAACGCAGAGAACATAGAAGTACTAAGGGAGTTCAGAAAAAAATGTAAGCTTCTTGTATCTGTAGGTGAATGTGCGATCTGGGGAGGTGTGCCAGCAATGAGAAACACAATTGCCCTCGAAGAGTGCCTCGAAGAAGCATACCTCAATAGTATGACAACTGAAACCGGGGAGAGTACAATACCTTACCATGAAGATCTTCCTAAAATTCTGGACAAGGTATACCCGTGCCATGAAATTGTAAAAATGGATTATCACATACCTGGGTGCCCACCTTCAGCAAATCACATTTGGAAAGCGGTGCAGAACTTGCTGTGGGGTGATGAATTCTCGGTATTATATTCTGAATTTAAATATGACTAAAATAAGATGAATATGGGTAAGAAACTGGTTATAGATCCCGTAACGCGAGTTGAAGGTCATGGACGGGTCACCGTTCATCTTGATGACGAAGGTTCAGTAAAAGATGCATTCTTTCACATTGTTGAATTCAGGGGATTTGAAAGATTTATTCAGGGACATCCATATTGGGAAGCGCCGCTTCTTGTTCAAAGACTATGTGGTATTTGCCCGGTAAGCCATCACCTGGCCGCTGCCAAGGCCATTGATCAAATCGTAGGTATAGATCCCGGAGATCTGACACCTGTAGCATATAAGTTGAGAAGATTGTTACACTATGGACAAGTTTTCCAGTCCCATGCATTACATTTCTTTTACCTGGCTTCTCCTGACCTTCTGTTTGGTCTGGATTCACCTAACGCACAAAGAAATGTTGTAAATGTTGCAATCGCCAACGAGGACCTTGCAAGAAAGGGAATCCTTATGCGAAAATTTGGTCAGCAAATAATCCAGGCAATTGCTGGTAAAAGAATCCATGGAATTGCTGCAATACCCGGAGGTGTACATAAGACTTTCACAAAAGAAGAAAGAGCGCATTTCTTATCCGGAAAAGATCTTCCTAATGTAGACACAATGATAGATTGGTCAATGGAAACGGTTCAATTCATAAAGGCATACCACAAAGAGAATTCAGCCTGGCTGGATGATTTTGCTACTTATCCTTCCGGACACCTGGGAATGGTCAGCGGAGATGGCGCTCTTGAACTCTATGATGGCAAATTGCGAGCAATTGATGCACAAGGTAATATTACACTGGATGACATTGCTTGTGATGATTATATTGACTACTTCAATGAGGGTGTGGAAAAATGGTCCTATATGAAATTCCCATATCTCAAAGAGCTTGGAAGCAGCAAAGGATGGAATCGGGTTGGACCATTAGCAAGATTAAATGTCAGCGAATATATGACGACACCACTAGCCAACAAGGAATTGCAGGAATTCAAATCATACACAAGCGGTAGACCTAATAATTCTACAATGCATTCCCACTGGGCACGATTAATAGAAGTCCTTCATTGTGCAGAATTAATGAAGTCACTGCTCAATGATGAATCAATCCTGGGTAGTGACCTGGTGAGAGAAGGTGTCAGACGTGGAGAAGGTATAGGAATTATCGAAGCACCAAGAGGAACACTTATCCATCATTATAAAGTGGACGATGCAGGAATGATCACAAAATGCAACCTGATTGTTTCCACAACTCATAATAATGAGGCTATGAACAAGGCAGTGAGGTGGGTTGCAAAAAATGTGCTTGACAAAAAAGCAGAAATCACGGATGGTATGCTCAACCAGATAGAAATTGCTATCAGGGCATATGACCCATGCTTGAGTTGTGCAACCCATGCAATTGGCAAGATGCCTCTAAAAGTTGAAATATTCGATCATAATGACAATCTGATCAATGCAAGATATAAATAACGAATCAACCATTGTAATCGGCATAGGTAACTGTGGCCGGTCTGATGACGGATTGGGCTGGGCCCTTGCAGAACATATTGAAGAAAGTGGCCGGTTCAAAGGTGATGTCCAATTAAGATATCAGCTTCAGGTAGAGGATGCTGAACTGATCAGCCATTATGATCAGGTTGTATTTATCGATGCATTTGCAGCCCAGGTAGAAAATGGATATCGGACAGAAAAAGTGGTCGCATCAGATGATTTTTCTTTCTCTACACATGAGGTTGCACCGGAAGCTATTATGTATTTATGTCAAAATCTTTATAAAGTGAAGCCAAGGGCTTCAATATTACTTATAGGTGGGAAATCATGGGATATGAAAATAGGACTAAGCCCATATGCAAAGGCAAACCTCAGGAAGGCAATAGCTTATTTTAATGAAGTAATGACTGAAAAAGTATATTTAGTTAATAAATAAGAAAGGGGTGAAGTCAATGTACTTCACCCCCAGTCTTTAACTTAAATTCTATCCTTTTACTTTTACTCGAAGGTTCTCATGTAATTGACAAGATGCCACATGTCCTCATCATAAGGAATTTTCTTTTCATAACTTGGCATTTCATCACGACCAAATTTTGACTTATAAAAAATGGCGCCATCACTTTGTGCCTGAAATTCTTCTGTTGTAAAATCTCCTGCAGGAGTATCTAATTGTTCTGCTTTGTGACCGTCACCGAGTCCTTCCTTACCATGACAAGAAGAACAATGCTTTTTCCAAAGTGATTTTCCAATTTTAAGAGATTCAGAAGAAGCTTCTTCCGGATTCTCCATATTTTCATATTTAGCCGGTACTTCCCACGGCTCTGACTGGTCAGGGCTTATTACAAACGAGTAAAACATAAAAGCCCCAAACAGGAATAAAGCGATTGAAAATATTTTTGTTGACATGTTCATATAGTTTTCATTTTTTATAACGCAATGGAACTCTACGAAATTCCATCTTTTCTAATTAAATAAAGTTTTATTCCAATGATCAGAAAGTGACCCCATACTGCACCCATCAACCCAACAAAAGTTAATAACATCCATACTGGTGCATTTGGAGTCCAAAGTGCCCTTTCTGCACGTTCAGCTTTTACCGGATTCAAACCCCACGGTTTTGTAATTGAAGCTCTTAATGTGCCATAATCATCAGTTTCAATCATCGAAGCCGTAATTTCCAGGTCATTTCCCTCATGTACCATAATGTCGTTTGGAAATTCAATCTCTAACAAACCTTCGTCGTTAGTTTCTTCTTCTGCAATTACAAGATCACTAAACAATCTCGGTACTGATATTGTGACGATTTGTTCTGCCAAAGGTAACATGGAATCGGGCTCATAAGATTTTATTAACAGTTTATAGATACTATCTTCTTCTAAAGCTTCGATCGTTAACACAGCAGGTTTGAATTCAGCATCCCTGTCACTCCCTTTATATCCCTCAGAACCCTCAAATTCCGCAAGTATCGTATAATAACCTTCTTCATTTTTTTCAAGGCGAGAAATATCTTCAATAATCATATTTGCCTTTCCGTCTTTATCTGTCTTCACAGTTCCCAGCTTGATATCCTCTTCAATCCCGACACCAATGATATTCACGTCAACATCGCTGACTCCCCTGTACACTTTATTGACCCTTGCCCTCAAATGGACATTTGTCTTCACGGAACTTTCAGACAACTGGATAACCTCAATACCCATTCTGGATTTAATCGTTTCCTTTTCCTGGGAAACAAGAAACCCGGGTGAAATCAGGAATATCATAAATATAACATAGGATATAGACCTTTCTAATTCTCTTCTGATATTGAAATTTGATTTATTCATGATGTCGCCATATTTTTTTCAGCTTCAACAATAGGATTGTTTTTAAAATCAGGCATTTTGGATACAGGAATTATAGTCACAAACTTTGCCGCCAGTGTCATAAACAAAAGGAATGAAGCCATACCTCCTATGGTTAGTGCCCATTCGACCCAGGTTGCTGAATAGTGTACATATTCATCACGAATATCCTGGATTGGAATAAGTGCACTCTCTAAAGTCGGGACTATGATCAGGTAACGCTTGACCCACATCGCAGAAACCATGAAAAAGGCAGCAAATGCGATCCAGCCTGTTTTCCTGGTGGACTTGAATGCCATTACTATAATCGGTAAGATGATACCTACTGTATTCGCATACAGAAACCAGTATCCATATTCATCAGGGCTGAAAAGTTTATGCATGACTTCACCTTCCCATTTTTCAGATCCGTACCAACTGGTCAGATATTCCGAGAATGTGAAATAACCATATGCTGATGCCAGGGCAAGCATCATATATCCAAGATACCTGAAGTGTTTGTCTGTTATATATTCATCAAGCTTGTAAAGTTTCCTGAACACCCATAAACTGACAATGATTACTCCTGTACCTGTATAAATTGCTGCCAATACAAAATAAGGCCCGAATATCGAACTGTGCCAGCCTGGCCTTAGTGTCATACCAAAAATCCAGGACAGAACAGAAGAAACGATAATGACCATTGGGACAAGTATAAAGGACATCAGGTTCATTGAAATAGCCAGTTGTCTTCTTTGTTCTGGCTTGTCTTTGTAGCCCATGGAAAGTGTCTTATATGCCCAGGTTCTGAATTTACCCACATTGAGAAATTCCGCATCTCTGTATGTAGCAAAATCTTTTATCAGCGATAAATAAAGAAATAGTAAACCGGCTATTATAAATGTGCTTATAGAAAATACATCCCAAACGATAGGGGATTGTAACCGGGGATACATAAAGAGGTAGTGCAGACGGTCAAGCCTGCCTACACACAATAATATAAATATAGGGCCAATAAATGCTGCACTTACTGTCACCAGCATTCCTATACGCATTATCGGAGTTCGCCAGTCAACTTTCAATAAATGAAGAATACTGCAGATTACTGCTCCGGCATAACTGGTACCAATAAAGAATATGAAATTTACAATAAACAGTCCCCACACTACATTATCCCGCATCCCTGTTACTCCATGGCCTTCAACTATCTGTAGATAGAGTGCATATAATCCAAATAAAATGCACAAAACCAGGAAACCAACCCAAATTTTCCATTTGGTACTGAATGTTTCCAGTATGGGAACAAATTTCTGAAGTTTTTCTTTCGTAGATGAGTCAATTCTCATGATTCACGTTTTGAGCTGTTTTCAAAATAAGGTTTAAACATCTCCTTCATTTCATCTGAAACATTGTCCAATCCTCTTTCAGCAGGGAAGATCCTGTCACGAGGTGGCAGATAATACATTCTCGGTTGTGTACCCAATTCCTCCATATACCTGTACCCTGCCCTGTCTTTTATCAATTGACTGAATCTTATCGTTTCACTTCCATTGGTAACTGTGTCTTCATTGAGGTCACCAAAGTAAAACACGCCATTTGGACAAGCTGTGACACAGTCAGGCAATTCTCCCCGGCGAACCATGTCAGGACAAAAATCACATTTATCAACAGTACCTATCATACTCGGAACCGAGGTTTCAGGAGAAGATGCACAAGACAGAATTTCTTCCGGTTGTTCTGGTTCATCCCAGTTGAATACCCTGGTAGAATAAGGGCATGCTGCCATACAGAATTTGCAACCTATACAACGTTCGTTATCAATCAATACAAGCCCGTCATCTCTCTTGAAGGTTGCATCAACCGGGCAAACTTTCACACATGGTGGATTATCACAATGAAAACACATTTTCGGGAACCAATAAGGTGCAGCCTTATCATTATCCTTGAGAAGTTTGACCTGGAGCCATTCCTTATCTTCCGGCTGATGGTGCATTTTCTGACAAGCTGTGATGCATTTCCTGGCATTCTTGCATTTCCCAAGATCGGTAACCATCACAAATGACCTGTTCGGAATTCCTTTTCGGGCTTCCTTGCCAACCACTAGCTCCTCTTCCTTCATGGGAGTGATTTGGGCATGGTTTACATCAACCAACCTGCCATCTTGTGTGAGGACCTGCAACCTATCGGAATTTGTATTTTCTTCCTTAAATGAATTGCAGCCACAAATAGCACCAGCACATCCTGCAACGACGCTTAACTTGATGAAGCCTCGTCGTGATTTTAAGTCGTTTTGGCTCGATTCCATAATTTATTTTTTTGAATGTATCCAGTTAAATAACTCTTTGTTACTTGCTCTTTTAGTTTTTTCCTGACTGTCAATATATCTGGGGTCGATGAGGATGACTTCACCGGATTTGGTCATAGCCTTAATCATCGTCCCTTCTTTTGTGATCTTTCCATCCGGCCTGAGAAATACCTCAGTGAGAAATTTTCTGCGTGTTTTTGACATTTGATGTTTAATTATTTCATTCTTAAAAATTCCAGAGGCGTGTCATATTGAAACCAATTAAGATTTCATTATCACCAAAAGATTGTTGGTTTAATGCATGGTTATACTGTGGAACAATTCCCCGATAATTCCCAATGAATAACTGGAAAGCATGCGAACTGGTCACAAATTCAACACCAAAACTCAGGTTTGCTTCTGGATCAGCCTGCTCATGATCTGTAATTGGTCTGTCATAGCTAAAAATGAATGACGTTCCATCCGTGATTTTATATCTTCCCAGTATAGAAAAAGACATGTGATCATTTTCACGAACCGGTAATACTTCGCCAGCATCATTTTTAAAGGCTTGTACTGCATTAAAGTGTGAAAAATTGAATGATCCCTGTACAGATAATTTATCCGAAAACTTCCTTGCCACCATCAACTGGTGAAAAAAACTGTAACGGTCTGTTCCGGTTTCGAAATTGGAACCATCCCTGGCATCAATAGCCATATTTCCATAATAGCTCAAGGCAAGCGGAATGCGACCACTCCTTGTTTGCTCCAAAATGGCGTATTTGACATTAAAATCAAGGAGATGATTTTGTTTTGTTAATCCGAACCCTAATTGAAGTTTCTTTACAGCTACATAAGTAAAACCTAACCTGATATTTGAAGGTGCAAAAATACCCCAGAAATCATCGTACCCATTCTGCCAGGTACCAAACCTGTGCATAATATCAAACTCGAAAGTTCCTTTGACAGGCACTATGGCTGTTTGATTATCAATTAATAAATTGCTCTCGAATAAATTTCTGACTGGTCTGTCAGGTTTCTTTTCTTCATCCTGTGCATTGACAAAAGGTGCAGTTACCATCATCAATATGATTGTACTTACAAAAAGATGAATAAGCTTTATGGTGACGTTTTTCATTTTGATCATGATTTATTAATTATCTAAAGCGCCTTGAGAAATCCAGGCAAGAACTTTGGAATTGGCCTCAGCATCTGGGCCTGACAATGGCATCGGTAAATTTCTATTTCCTTTCATCCATTGGTACAACTCACTGTTGGCAGGATTTGTCAGGTCGATATAATTACCGATAATAAGAGCATCATAGGCATTGGCAGGAGATAAGTCAGGTGGAATATCACCAACTCCATGACATCCTGAAGTATTACAGTCTGTATTGAAAAAAGGTATAATGTCTTCAGAAAAACTAACCAGATTTGGATCGATTGGATCTTCTTCAAGGTATTCGTTGTATGTACAACTCTGAATGGCTGCGAAAGCTAATAAACAAACCAGCAGCTTTCTCATTTTGC
>JAHHJO010000270.1:0-6767 GCA_018680275.1 Bacteroidia bacterium | reverse complement strand
ATGTACACGTTTTTGATGGTGCCGAATCAATTGAAAAATGGCTGATTTTTATTGGATTTGTATTTATTGGTTTTTTCATCCTTGGACCATTTATGAAGATTTTATTCAATTCTCCAGAACTACATATCTGGCATCATTCGTATGAATTGCCGGAATCCAGAAGATACGGGGTAAATTATGCTTTAACCCTTGCCATATGGGATTATATCTTTGGGACAATGTATTTACCCTTTGAGGGTAGGGACCTTAAACTTGGTTTTCCGGGGGTAGAAGATTATTCTCATAATTTCATTGTACAGAACAGTTATGGTTTTTCAGAACTTAAAAATGTGGATCGCGTGGGTCAGAATGATTTATCACAATCATAGTTTTCAAACCTGATCATTTTATAACTGATAATGGTTTTTCATCGAAATTGATCATTTTGGCCAATTCAAATTATATATTAAAATGATATATAATGTGTAAAATATTGATTTTCTGTATGACCAAAAATTCCGCAAAATGTCTTCCATTTGTCTTTAAATATTGAAGATTACCGCATTTAACAGCATTTTGTATATCATTTGTAGGGTTTCAGATGTATAGATGTAATTCCCATGTATTAGATGATTCCATAACTTGGTCGAAGTTTATTGTGTGAATTCACTTTTTCACTGTGAAGATTATGCAATAGAATATTTAAGGGTGTTAGAGATAAAGCCGGCATTCGTCGGCTTTATTTTTATTTTGAATTCCTAATTTATTTTAACTTAGGTATATGATATATTCTGACACCAGTTCTGATATCCTGTTAAAGGGAATCCGCGCTCAATTTGATCCATCTCAAGGAGGACTTTTGATTTGTGTCAGTGAGTCTTGTCAGTTATCAATTTCAGATCTCGTCTCAGGTTTAAATCAACATGAATACGTCTTTCTTGGTATCATAGTTCCAGGGGTCATTGAAGATCTTTCTTCTTATGACAATAAGGTCCTGGTCAAACAACTTCAATTTACTGAGAAACCGGTTATTGTGTCAGGTCTTGAAGAAGGGGAATTTGATATACCTGAAATTGAATTGGATCGATCTGGTTCAGTTATGGTATTTGTAGATGGAAAATCAGATTATATCTCCCGTTTTTTAATGGTTCTTTATAACAAGATTTCGTTTGATAAGAATATCATGGGATCTGGTTTAAGCGTTATTAGTGAAAACAATAGAGCTTCAATTTTTACTTCAGTCGGATTCCATGATAATTCTGCTGCAATTTTAAGCGTAAGTTCTGAATTGGTACTAGGTGTTAAACATGGTTTGAAAAAAATACATGGTCCAATCATTGCTACCCGAACCGATAATAACCGAATCGAAGAGTTAAACTGGGAACCTGCAATTAAAGTATATGGAGATGTTATTAAAGATATCACTGGAGAAGTTGTGAGTCAGGATAATTATGTAAGGCTATTTCAGAAGTTTCCCCTCGGTATGAATTCTGATAGCGATGAGCTTCAGGTAAGAGATACAGTATCATACGATGCGGATGGTAACCTTATTTGTATGGCTGAAATATTTGAAAATTCTGTACTTCATATTATGAATGGTAATATAGATGATTACCTTTCTGCTGCCAGGCTAGCAGCTGAAGAAGCCATAGGAGGTATGGAAAACAAGAATATAGATGATGTATTCATTATCGATTGTATTTGCAGGTATAATATTTTGGATACGCGTTATAACGAAGAATTGAGGATAGTAAAGGATGTTTATAAGTCAAAATTCAACAAACCTTTGGAAGGAATACTTAGTACTGGTGAGATTTCTTCTGCTAAAAAAGGAATATTGGATTTAAACAATGAAACAATTGTAATTGGTAATTTTTACAAGGAGTAAGTTGAAATGACAGACAAATATCAAATTGTTGAGAATCTTTCTATTCTTTATGAGCTTTCCCTGGCTGCAGGATCCTCTTTAGACATTAAAGAGAATTATGAGCATTTTATAAAAGTATTGATGGCAAGGAAGAACTTGTCAGCATCTTCATACCTGATCAAAAAGAAAATAGATGGTAAGAGTCTTTATGTTGCCCTCGGGAATATTCCTGAAAATTTTGCCAAAGAGCGTCTCGAAGTTTCAAGATTAAATGAATTATTTGTCGACAAACCATTCGTTGCATTTAACCTGGAAGCACCGGGATATTCAAAAATGGAAAGTTTAATCAATTATCCTAAAGGACATTACCTGATTTATAAGCTTGGGGATAATGCCTTGTTGATACTAGGACGACTTTCTCATCCATTTGAAGATTATGAAGGAAGACAATTAACTAAAGTGATTCAGAAGTTTGGCCTATTCATGGATGGGTTGTTCCTCAGGGAAAAAATTTCTGAACAGAAAGAGCAAAGGAAAAAAGTTGAAAAACGATTGGTCGAACGAAAAGCCATTTTCGAAGCCCTCATCTATAATTCTTTTAACGGGATTGACATCATTGAACTCAATAATGATAAATCTGATATAAACGAAGGTGTTCTTGTCATCAGGAATGAACAAATGTCTTATCTGATAAATAATAAGGAGAAACCTTTGCCTTCCCCGTTTAACCTATTAAATGTCAGTGCTGAATTTCAGCCCAATGGAAGAAAAAGTGAAGAACTGGCCAGGTCTCACCTGGATGAACTAATTAAGAATAAACACAGCGAATACGAGTGGCAAATTGAGCATCCTTTGGGATTCAAGGTGGATTTGCAGATTTTAGAACAATTAGTCATTATTAATAATAAAAAGATATTAATAAGAATTTATCAGAATATAACTGACCGTAAGCAGAAAGAAGAAATTATCAATGGCCATATCAATGCATTAAATCAGAAAAATGAAGAGTTGCAGAAATATATCAATTCGAATCTTCAGCTTGAAAATTTTGCATATATCGCTTCACATGACTTGAAGGCACCTCTTAGAACCGTGAGTAGTTTTGCAGAACTACTGTCAGAATCCTCTCATTCCAAATTGTCAGAAAAGGAACAACGGTTTCTCAAAATTATTTTAAATAGTTCCAATCAAATGCAAAAGCTTGTTGATGATCTTTTGATTTATTCAAGGATTAATGCTCAGGCTATCCGGCTTGAGCAAATCCAGGTGAAGGATTATCTCTTCCAGATCATCAATGAAATCCAGCATGAAATTGATGACAAGAAGGCAATAATTAGTGTTGATTGTGGTGACACTGAAATATTCGCTGATGAAATTAAATTACGGCAGGTATTCCAGAATCTAATTACCAATGCCATTAAGTTTCAGAAAGAAGATAAAACACCAAAAATTGAAATTTCATTATCTGAATCCCTTTATGACTGGAGGTTCAAGATAAGTGATAATGGGATTGGAATACAGCAAAAATACCAGGATAAGATTTTTTCATTATTCTCCCGATTACATCCTTACGAAGAATTCAAGGGAACAGGAATGGGCTTGGCTATATGCAAGAAAATCATACAACAGCATAACGGAAGAATATGGGTCGAATCGAATGATGGCGGGAGTACATTCTATTTTACGATTTCAAAATCATTGAATCTTCAACAAAAAGCTATAAAGTCAAAATTAACTCCCTCAGAGATTGCCCATTTTTAGCACCTAGCTTTTTCTTGATTCTATATCTGCTGATCTGAAGGCTTTTTAATTCGACATTCATAATGTCTGCAATCTCGTGGTTATTCAGGTTCATTTTCAGATAATTGCAATGTCTTAATTCAAGATTGGTAAGTTTTGGATTCATTTTTAGTAATATCCTGGAAAATTCCGGGTCTGTTATTTCAAGGACCTGTCTGTAGGATAAATCCTGGCTTTGCTCACCATATATTTTATTGATACACTTGTCAATCATCTTTACTTTTTCCAGGATAGCTTCTGAACCAGATGATTTAAATGAAGGCGTTAAAGTATTTTGGACTATAGATTTTATGTTTTTAAGATGGTTCATGATCTTATTCATCTTGAGGCCCATCAACTGGAGTTCCCTGATCTTGACTTCTTTTTCATTAAGAAGTCTTTTTTCACGGACTTCCTTGTTTTCAAGTTTGATATTTATGGTGTTTTCAAGTTCTGATTTCTGGTCCTTGATGATTTTGTAAAGATCATTGAGTTCTTCTTTTTGACGTCTTAGCTGTTGCTGAGAATTGCTAAGGGCTATAATATTCTGAACTCTTGCTACAAGTTCAATTTTATCTACTGGTTTATTAATAAAATCAATACTGCCGTAATCAAAAGCCAGTTGTAGGGTTTCACGTTTATCCTGACCCGTAATCACAATGACAGGTATATCTTTGAACTTTTGATTCATTCCCAGAATTTTCAGCGTTTCCAAGCCTCCCACCCTGGGCATTTGCCAATCCAGAAGAATTATATCTGCTTGTATTTCTTCAAGTTTTTGAATAACTCCTTCACCATCATCGAGTTCCGCAAAATGATAATTCATTGTACCAAGGTATTCTTTGTACAATATCCGATCATAGGGCCGATCGTCAATTATCAATATTATAGGTGCATTCATAAAGTTAGAATTCAAGTAAAATAATCATTAAGCACACTTGATTAGGTATAGGAAAGAATGGAAATAAGTTTAGAAAAACAGCTTAATTCCAGTTGCTTTGATCTTATTAAATATATAAATAATTTCACTTGCAGAAGCAAGACAATTCAACTTATATATATCTGTTAGTTACTAATTTATTTATAGTATACTAAAATTAAAAACGGCTTTACTTTGTCAATGTCTGTTTACCAGTCTTTATCAGGCTTCTTTCTATTGGAATTAAATTTTCTAAGTTTTTCCTGTACTTTTTGCTCTTCGTTCTGGATTATCTGAAGGAGCTTGGCCGCATCAAGGCTATCAAGATTCTGCTTCTCCAATCGACTACTGTCAAAGCTTGATTCAATTTGCTGGGTACTGTCCTGTTGACTTTCTGATTGTTCCTGCTCCTGTTCCTGTTGATTTTCACCTTCCTGACTTTCCTCCTGGTTTTGACTATCCTGTTGGTCTTTGTTTTCTTCCTGTTCCTGGTTTTGTTTTTGTTGTTCCTCTTTCTGCATTCTTTTCATCAGCTCTTTTAATACAGCCAGGTTATATCTTGCTTTGTCGTTTGTTGGATCAAGCCTTATTGCTTGTTTATAAGCGTTGATTGCCTCTTCCAGGTTCTGTTCTTTGAAATATGCATTTCCAAGGTTATAAATTGCTCTTGATTCTTCGGTAGACGTCTTTGTTTTTCTTGACGCGGATAAATAATGGTCTATCGCTTCTTCATATCGCTCCAATTGATACGTAGTGTTACCAAGGTTATAACTTGATTTAAGCGTACTTTCTTTGTCAGCAGATTTCCTGTAAAAACTTTCTGCATCCTCATATTGTCCTGTCTTGTAGCTTTGATCACCTTTTTTCAAAAGTTTATGTGAAGATTGCGATAAGGCAGAGTCAATTGACAGAGTTATAATAACCAGACTGAAAATTATCCTAAAACTCATAATCTGAATATTCTTGATAAAGATGTCCTGTTTCTTGCAAGATTGCTAATAAAAAATTCTATGATTAGTAACAGTATTCCCATTGCCAGGAAATATTGAAAATAACTATTATAGTCTGTAAACGACCTTGCTTCAACATCCTGTTTTTCAAGCCTGGATATTTCTGATTTCAATTTTTCAATTGCAGACATGGTTTGGTCTATCATATAAAATTTCCCACCACCCGCTTCTGCGATTTCCTTAAGCAAAGTTGTGTTAATTACAGATTTCACAGGATTCCCGCTTTTATCTCTTTTATATACTTTTCTCCCTCTCTCTAAAACTGGAATATATGCCCCTTCCGTACTTCCTATACCTAATGTATATACGAATGTTCCGTTTTCCCTGGCGGTTGCTGCCACTTCAATGGCTTCAGATTCATGATTCTCACCATCAGAAATAATTATCATTGCTTTTTGAGAGAGGTTAGATTCTCCAAATACCTTTTCTGCCTGTCCAATTGCATCTGCAATAACAGTTCCTTGTGTTCCCGCTTGTCTGGGACTAGCAGATTTAATGTAAACTTCAGCAGTCGCATAATCATGGCTAAGCGGCATCTGAAGGTACGCACTCCCTGCAAAAAATATCAAACCTATTCTTTCACCTTTAAGTGATTGTATAAGCTGATTGACGAATCGTTTGGCTCTTTCCATCCTGTTGGGTGAAACATCCTCTGCCAGCATACTTTGGGAGATGTCAAGAGCGATTATAATATCAGAACTTTTAGCCTTTATTTTTTGCTTCCTGTTACCCCACTGAGGATTCGCCCATGCGATCAGGATAAAAGAAACAGCAAATACTGTCAGTAACATTTTTATCCAATCTTTTTTAAAAGACCAGTCACTCATAAGTCTTTTGAAGATCGGGTAATCTGCCTGCCTGGAAAGTCGGTTTTTTTTCCACTTTAAGTTCAGCCAGTATAGCAATACCATAAAAGGTATGATGCATAAAAACCAAAGTATATGTTCTTGTTCAAATCTAAACATGGTCAGGGTAATGATTTTAGGATAGACTGTTTCAATAACCATTCAATAAAAACACAAGCAAATCCTATGATCAGGAAAAATCTGAATTCTTCTGAGTATCGTTTGAAAACAGATACCTCCATTTCTGTTTTTTCAAGCTGGTCAATTTCCTCATATATCTTTTCAAGACTGATTTCATCTGTAGCTCTGAAATATTTTCCTCCTGTCATCCTGGAAATTTCACTCAATAATTCTTCATCGATTTCAAC
>JAHHJO010000391.1:0-2122 GCA_018680275.1 Bacteroidia bacterium | reverse complement strand
TCTCAGTATTACTGGGAGGTATTAACTACATAACTACAGTTTTAAATCTGAGGACCAAAGGAATGAGTATGTGGAGAATGCCACTTCCAATTTGGGCATTTTTCATCACAGCCATATTGGGTCTTTTATCATTCCCTGTACTTGCATCAGGATTCTTCATGTTAATATTTGACAGGAGTCTCGGAACAAGCTTTTTCCTGAGTGAAATATTTATTGAAGGACAAGCATTAGACAGGGTAGGAGGTAGTCCGATACTCTTCCAGCATTTATTCTGGTTCCTCGGACACCCTGAAGTATATATTATCATTCTCCCGGCGATGGGCATCGTATCAGAAGTACTTTCAGTGCATTCCAGGAAACCGATTTTCGGTTACCAGGCTATGGTATTATCGATTATGGCTATTGGCTTCCTGTCATTTATAGTATGGGCGCACCATATGTTTATGTCAGGAGTTAATCCATTTTTATCAAACTTCTTTGTCATATTTACCCTCATCATTGCCATACCGTCCGCGGTAAAGGTATTTAACTGGATAACAACACTATATGGTGGTAATATCCGCTTCAATTCGGCGATGATGTTCGCGATAGGATTTGTTTCGATGTTTATCTCTGGTGGTCTGACAGGTATTTTCCTTGGTAATTCTGCCATTGATATACAAATGCATGATACATATTTTGTGGTTGCTCACTTTCATATTGTAATGGGTGTTGCAGCCTTCTTTGGAATGTTCTCAGGGATCTATCACTGGTTTCCAAAGATGTTTGCCCGCCATATGAATGAAACAATGGGAAAAATACATTTCTGGATTACCATGATCGGCGCCTACGCTGTGTTCTGGCCAATGCACTACATCGGTATGGCAGGTGTACCTAGAAGATATTACAGCTTCGATACTTTTGATGCATTCAGGCATTTCGGACCTATGAATGAATTTATTACAATAGCAGCAGCCATCGTGTTTTTTGCACAGGTGCTTTTTGTAATTAATTTCTTCTATAGCATTTTCAAAGGAAAGAAAATGACTTCGAAAAATCCTTATGGTGCCAATACGCTTGAATGGACGACACCGATAGAAACAGGCCACGGTAACTGGCCAGGCAAAATTCCTACAGTTCACAGATGGGCATACGACTATGGAAAGGATGGTGAGGAATTTACACCGCAGGTTATACCTATGAAGGAAGGAGAAACAGCAGGAGATCATTAAAGAAAATAATCAATAATAAACTTTGAGTAAAGCAATAACAAAGAGGTTGGAAGCAGGACTGGAAGTCAGTAAATGGGCTGAAATCTATGTACTGGTAAAATTCAGATTGTCACTGATGGTCGTGGCATCAACAATGCTGGCCTACCTGATAGCTGCAGGAAGTTCTTTCTCATGGACGACTTTTATGCTTCTGTTTTTTGGAGGATTTGCAGTGACTGGAGCAGCCAATGGTATAAACCAGGTATTGGAGAAAGAATACGACATCATGATGCAAAGAACAAAGTATCGCCCGGTTGCAGCTGACAGAATGAAAATTTCGGAAGCTGTTCTGATCAGTGGCTTACTCCTTGTGACAGGGACTATTCTATTGGCATTGATCAACCCACTGTCATGCTTTCTTGGAATGGCCTCATTTATTCTGTACGCATTTGTATATACACCTTTGAAAAGATATTCGACGGTATCAGTCGCTGTTGGTGCTATTCCCGGGGCCTTGCCTACATTGATAGGTGTTATTGCTCATGATGGAATGATTACCTCATTGGGAATTACCTTGTTTCTTATACAGTTTCTTTGGCAGTTTCCTCATTTCTGGGCCATCGCATACCTTTCTTTTGATGATTATGATAGAGCAGGATTCAGGTTGTTGCCCAAAAACAGCGAGGGTGGCATAGACAGAAACCTTGGTTTATATTCTGCACTTTACAGTTTACTCATTATACCGACGATATTTTGGGCACAATTCAGTGGTCTTGAATTAAGTATAATTTCTCTGATCCTAGCATGTACAGCTACGATCGTTTATACCATATTCGGATTGAATTTGCAATGGAGGCCCTCAAGGAAAAGTGCACTTACACTTATGCTGAGTTCATTCTTTTATTTACCTGTTATTTTATCACTTTATTTAA
>JAHHJO010000415.1:0-3589 GCA_018680275.1 Bacteroidia bacterium | reverse complement strand
CTTTTTTAAGTAATTTTTTTGCGGAGATATTTTCATCTGACAAGATCTTTTGGCGATCATATTCTGCTTTAAACATATCCAGCTGGATGTCATTTTGCAGATATTCCTTCTGCCATTCAAGGAACTCAGGGTTGGTTACTGAAAAAAGAAATTGTCCCTTTCTGACAAAACTTCCCGGCATTAGATTCATTCCACCAACTTTACCTCCTTGGTGCAAACTAACATTTACCTGTCCATTAGGTGGTAAATAGATATCACCATTTACTTTGAGCGAATTGGTAAATGTATATGTCCTTAGTTTTCCCAGCTTAAATCCCGATGAGTCCATTTGGGTCCTGGTAAGAATAATTGAGTTATTGAACGCTTCTTCAATATTGGTGTCAGCAGTCTGTCCATTTTCATTATGACAGGAGTTCATTCCAAAAATTATTAAAACCAGCAAGTATAAATACCCCGACTTGTTATTCATGTTATGTTTTTTCGCTTTCATGAAATTGATTATCATATTCGTCATTTGAGTTTCTTCTTTCGTAAATACTGTAAAGAATTGGTAATACTATTAAAGTAAGCAGGGTAGAAGTGATTAAACCTCCGATGACAACCGTCGCCAGGGGTTTTTGAACTTCTGCTCCTGCAGATGTGGAAATTGCCATCGGCATAAATCCAAGAGCAGCGGCCGAAGCCGTTAGCAGTACAGGTCTGAGTCTCTCGGTTGTACCCTTTATAATTCTCTGGCAGGTGTCTAAGGTTTCACTGTATTTGAGCTCTTTTAAATGTTCGATCAGAACAATTCCATTGAGTACAGCGATACCAAATAATGCAATAAATCCAACGCCGGCGGAAATACTGAAAGGCATACCTCTCAGGGATAACAAAAAGACACCCCCTACAGAAGCAAGTGGAATTGCTGTAAATATTATCAGTGCTTCAATGGCTGAATTAAATGCGAAATAGAGCATGACAAAGATGAGAAGCAATGAAATCGGCACTGCAAAAAGAAGTCTTTTGGAGGCATTTTCCAGGTTTTCAAATTGACCACCGTAGTCCACAACGTATCCTACCGGGATATTCACTTCGGAATCAATAGCATTCCTCACTTCATTGACGACAGATTCAAGGTCACGACCACGTACGTTTACACCTACCACGATCCGTCTTTTTGTATCATCCCTGGATATTTTTGCCGGACCCTTTGTATATTCAATATTCGCAAATGTGCTTAAAGGTAGTTGTGTGCCACCCGGAATATTGACCATTGTGTTTTTTAAGTCTTCAAGGTCAGATCTTGACCCTTTTTCATATTTCAAAACAAGATCAAATTGTTTTTCCCCTTCAAAAATGATACCTGCTGATTTTCCTGCAAAACCAATACTAAGGATATCATTCAGATCACTAATATTCAAGCCATATCTTGCAATGAGATCCCTGTTATATATAACCGTCATTTGAGGAAGACCTTCCGTTTTCTCTACTACAATATCTGCAGCACCTTCAATATGCTGAATCACGTTTTTGATCTCCATAGCCTTTTCGTACAACACATCCAGGTTGTCACCGAAAATCTTGATTGCCAGATCTGCCCTTACTCCGGTGATCAGTTCATTGAATCTCATTTCTATTGGTTGTGTAAATTCAATGTCTACTTCAGGGATTTCATTAAGCAGTGCTTCTTTTAATTTTTCAGCCAAATCATCTTTGGAAGAGGCAGAAGTCCATTCCCTCTTTGGCTTGAGTGTTATAATGACATCGCTTTCTTCCATTGACATGGGATCTGTCGGTACTTCCGCAGCTCCGATCCTGGTCACGACCTGTTTGACTTCAGGAAACCGTTTGATTATCTTTTCCATCCTGGTCGTCATTTCAATAGTACGTTCCAGAGACATCCCGGTCTTTAATACGGGTTGAATAACAAAATCACCTTCATCAAGGGTTGGAACAAATTCACCACCCATATTTCTAAAAGTGATGCCGGCTGAGATCAGAAGTATGACAGCAAGAAATAAAACAAGTGCTTTATTCTCAAGAGCTTTTGTGATCGTTGGCACATACCATTGTTGCAATCTACCGACTAACTTTTTGGATATATTGTCTTTACCTGATTTGCCATTTTTAAGGATGAGTGATGAAGCTACCGGAACATATGTGAAACACATGATCATAGCGCCGATCAGAGCAAAGCAAAAAGTCAGTGCCATTGGCCGGAACATCTTTCCTTCTACATCAGCAAGTGTCAGAATAGGAATAAATACAATGATTATAATAAGTTGCCCGAAAATGGCAGACCGCATCATTTTTGATGTGGCTTCAAAGGTAACCTTGTCTCTTAACTTTTGAACAGATGTTTTTCCTGAAATTTGTACAAATGAAGATTCAGTGGACATTTTATAAGCGATATATTCGACAATAATGACCGCACCATCGATAATGATTCCGAAATCGATGGCCCCCAGACTCATCAGGTTGGCATCAACATCAAACAAGTACATCATAGACAAAGCAAACAAAAGGGATAAAGGTATCACTGATGCTACGACCAGTCCGGAGCGCAAATTCCCCAATAACAATACAACAACAAAAACGACGATCAGGAATCCGAATATGAGGTTTTCGGAAATTGTCATCGTTGTTTTTGCAATGAGGGTACTTCTCTCCAGGAATGGATTTATAAATACACCTTCTGGCAAAGTTTCCTGGATCATCCCGACCCTGTCTTTCACATTTTCAATCACCTCCTTGGAACCGGCACCTTTTAGCATCATAACCTGACCGAGAACCTTTTCACCCTCCCCATTTCCGGTAATAGCACCAAATCTCGTAGCATGACCGAATTCAACAACACCAATATCCCTGATATAAATTGGAATATTGTTCTTTATCGTGACAACGATATTGTTTATATCTTCTATATTTTCTATCAGGCCTTCAGCACGAATAAAATATGCCTCGTATGTTTTTTCGATATATCCTCCACCGGCAATACTGTTATTTTTCTTAAGGGCATCATAAACCAGGCTGACCGGAATATTCATTGATTTGAGCGTAGAAGGATTCACTGAAACCTGGTACGTTTTGAGGTATCCACCCCAGGTATTGACTTCAACAACACCGGGTATGCCACTCAATTGTCGTTTTACAATCCAGTCCTGTATAGTTCTTAATTCTGTAATGGAATACCTGTTCCTGAATTCAGGCCTGACATCCAGAATGTACTGATATATTTCACCGAGACCAGTACTTACCGGACCCATAAACGGTTTACCATATTCGGTTGGAATTCTTTCTTCAGCTAATTTTATTTTTTCAGCGATCAATTGCCTGGGCAGATAGGTACCCATGTTGTCCTCAAAGACGATGGTCACAACGGATAATCCAAATTTTGAAATTGATCTGATCTCCTTAACGCCCGGCAGGTTTGCCATTTCAAGTTCAACCGGGTATGTCAGGAATTTTTCTACTTCCTCTGTAGAAAGATTCCTGGAGGTCGTAATAATCTGGACCTGGTTGTTTGTTATATCAGGAACTGCCCCGATTTTCAGATTCAGCAGGGAGAATATACCGAAGCCAATAACTCCAATTGTGAAGAGGAATA
>JAHHJO010000124.1:0-3205 GCA_018680275.1 Bacteroidia bacterium | reverse complement strand
GATGCTCGGTCTTAAGATGTTCGAGATAGCCATCCGTATTTCGGCACGGCATTAAAATTTTAAACTTGTCACTGTTTGTGTACCCAAATGCCTTTAGTTCCTTTTTCTTGAAGTTGACTTTCAATGGAGGGAATGAACAGATTTGCCTGCGCATATTTCCAGATGTCCTTAAACCGATATTAAAAGAGTATGGAAACTTTTTGTGATAGTAATAGAGCATTGATTCCTCGTACTTCTCTTCACCGTTTTTAAATACAGTCCTGATAGGTGTAGCTATCCTGATGACAGGATCTGGATCTTCATATATCGTTGTGAAAATACTCTTCTTATCGGTCTTGTCTTCTTCAGAAATAAGTTCTTGAAGTTCACCATTAAGTTTCCCTTTGTATAATGTACTGTCCTGGTAAACAAGTACTTCACCGGTGTCACCAAACTTTATACTTGAATCGATGAGTATGATCCTGTTACCGTAAAGTCCCTTAATTTCCGGCATTGATGTATGACCCACTACGATGTGTTCTTTATCAAAAGCTGCAAGGATTGATTTGGCTCTCTCCTTATCAAATTCTGAGGGAAAGGCATAACCCCGGTACCAGAGGGGTCCATTGTCAAAATATAACATATTGAGAAAAGAGTCTGTCTCAATTGCGTTCTCGTTTCTAAAAAATAGTTTTTCCTGGAATATGCCATTTAATTCTGATAAAGGTTTACCCAGATTTTTGATCCGTTCTGAAAAACCGCCATGGACAAACAAAACATCATTGATACTGATCGTAATTTTTTTACTGCTGAGCCACTTTCCGAAGAATGTTTCAGGTCCGAAAAAAGCGGAATAGATTTGTTGGGTTATACCACTGGTATACCTGTATTTATGATTTATATAACCAAGATTGGAGTTGATAACCATGAGTTCATGATTCCCTAGCAGAAGGTGCACTTTACCTCCTTTTTCCTGTGCTTTTTTCTCCAGGTGATAAATATACCATAATGATTCAATCACTTTGGGACCGCGGTCCATGACATCTCCAACGATAACCAGGTGACCATCGCCGTATATCCAGTTATCATTTTCGTCCACAACTTTTTGTGCGATAAGCAAATCCCTGAAAAGATCAAACTGTCCATGAATATCACTGATAGCTGTAAATCTTGAAACATTATCAAACTCAACTTCTGTGTTTTCTTCAAAATCAAGATCATGAATACTGAGTGTTGTTAGACTGTCATGATCAAAAATGTATTCTACGCCGTCAGGTACTGTGTCGCGGTAAAGTTTTCCTTCGGAGATCCATAATACTTCTTTTGACTGATCCATGTATTTAATATATGGACCATCGTTATACTTGTATTTTCCCTTTTGGCCAAGCAGGAAAGTACAACTCAGGATAAGAAGAATAGTGATTCTGAACTTCATTGACTAAAAGTATCGAAAATTTAAGAGGATAAGAAAAAGTATTTCGTAATGGATCTACTGTTCATATTAATAAAAGCATGATATATAAGCATGGGATAAAGTCATAGTTATGATTAAAATATATGTTAAAATTTGGATTAAATTGAGATTTAGTATTAATTTCAGGCTACCTTAAAAATTGATTGTCGCTTGAAGAAGCGCACAACTGTATTACCTCAACCCTTGTTCTTTAAATTGTAATTGAACATTTGAAAACATCCAAACATCCAGAAATATTAAACACAATTCAGAACTGCAGGCCTTTAACTTGTAATCTGAATTGTGATCTGGATGCCCTCTGATTTGTCCTCGATTAACTTCAATAAAATATAATATGTCTTCCCAATCACAATAAGGAACTACATTCAGCATTCTCTAACTCCAATTAAACTAGATTCCTTATATTCAGTTGCCGAAATTTCAGGCGGAACCTTAATCATTCAACCTCGCATAAAATGAAAATGCACCTCTTCAAGACATATTCAGGATATTACCTTATTCTATTTTTTTTATTCCCTATTACAATATTCGCACAGAATGAAATAATGTCTACCCAATGCAATCGTACTATTCCGGAATGTGCACCTAGTACTTTTGAATCTCGGAATATTTGGACAACGCCTGCTCCATATACTTCATTGGATTGCCGGGGGATGAATGTTACTAATCCTTTATGGTACCAGTTTGTGGCAGGCCCCGGGGATATCGATATCTTCCTTGAAAAGGGGGAATGTAATCCTGGAGGTTATTTTGGTGTAGGAATTATGGTTACTATCTGGGAGTCCTGTCCCGGCTTCAGTGCCAATTGTATCATCGCTTCCGGATGTCCTCAGAATAATGGGCAACCTAACCCTTTTATTGATTTTACAATTCCTGAAGGGCTCTTAACGGTTGGTCAGATATATGCCTTGACTGTTTCAAGTTGTGATGGTGCGGAATGTGATTTTACGATGGAAATTGATGCAGAAGACCTCGATGTACCTATGTTGAATGATCCTTCAGTTTCTATGGATGTTGGCAGTGGTTGTGAAAGCAATACCCTGCCACCTTTTACATATTGCGAGAATGCAAGTTTTCGTGTCGAAATAGATAACGAGATATATGAACAGGTAGTAGGACAATGGTATTGGGTGGTAAATGAGCTTGATGCTGATGCTGATGCATCTACAATTGTGTGGTCAGCTGATATCCATAGCGGGATTGGATCTCCGATGATTAATGGCATGTTTGATCCGCCAAGATTCTATATGGGTAGCAATGGTATAGATCTTGATTTTAACAGTACTGGAAAGTATGAGATATGTTTGAACTTTCTAACAACTAATTGTGGGGAAGTGGAGGGTGGTCCTTTATGCCAGGAAATTACGATCATTCCACCACCACCTACCCAGTTTTTTGATGATATCGAAATATGTTATAGTACACTGCTTGATGGATCCTGGGCAGGGCCGGAATTCCCGAATGACCTTGGAGAAAGTTGGGTGGCAGGGTCGATATCACTTGGAGATATTCAATCTTCGCCACAAGATGATGATGATTACTATGTGGTCACGAAGATATCTCCACCTGACAGATGCGGATGTATATACGAGCAACAAATCAGGATAAAAATTGTAGCAGAAAATGAACCAGGTGAAGCTGAATTATCACTGATTGAATGCCAATTACCCTATACCTGGTTTGATATAACCATCTATACGCTTGATGAATACTACCAGGTTCCGATCAGGCTCTTTCAGGCTTCAGAAGAAT